>JADGQN010000501.1 GCA_017881765.1 Syntrophobacterales bacterium
CAGTTCGTTGCCCGCGTTCATCCCTGCAATGAGTCGGCTCAGTTCGGCCCCGTATCGGTCTCTTTGTTCTTGGCTCTCTGTCCCTTCGGATTGATCATAGGCCTGCTTCAGGCTTCCGAGCGTCGCGATGACCCGCTCATCACTCTTGCCGCCGTCCCCCGGGTCGGAGACCGTCTTTGACCGGGAAAGCATATGCAAAAGCTCCTGCGCCGCGAAAGGAAGGGAAAGGCCGATATCCTCCAGCTCCCTTCTTGCCTCCTCAATAAGCAGGGCGATCTCTTGCTCTCCTTCACCGGTCAGTAGTGAAGTCTTAGCTAGCTGTCTCATGTACTGTTGGACGTGGTCTGTCAGTTCATCGTCGTCATGAACGTCTTCCGGTCGGTATTCCAAGGGCCCTTCGTGGAACGATTCTCCATCCTCGAACAGGCTCGTTGTCTCTTCACCATCGTCAGCCGTATACCATCTCCCCGTGGCGGTCTCTATAGAATCTGCCCACAACGGTGTCTCTGGGGCGATTTCCAGGAACTGCCGCTGCCAAACTGGTTGGCGGTCTGGGCTATCGGATTCTGCTTGTAAAAGTGGTTGTCGCATCTCCCCGTACCTCTGTTTCATTAGTTGCCGGAGAGATGCTCAGTCGCTGCCGGAAGACGGAATCGTGAAGCAGACCTCTGCATCACCCGGCAGCCCTGCGACCGTATCCGTGTCTCATGGACGTAGGCCAGTGGTTTTGCGTCCCATCCTTTCGGATGGTTTGCCCTTTTCAGGTTCGTCTACATTATCGCCTGAACGTTAATAAACTTGAAGGGGGGAAGGGATTACAAAGAGGCCAAATCGGCACATCTTACCTACAGTGACCAGTAATCGTCATCAACGTCACGAATGAAACAGTTCGTTGTTCACCTTACCCCTCTTCAGCTTTTCCGAAGGCCCCACTGCTGCGTCGCTGCTCCGGTTCCCGTGGAAGGTAGCAAAGAGGCTTAACCCTTAATGACTACGAAAAGTAAACGCTTGGGGGATTGTTAATAGCTGATTATTCGCTAAACTATAAAGTATGCGGAGAGGCGGGGATAAGGGAAGGTATACTCTGGACAGGTCGTCAATAAGCCGGGAAAGGGCTGAACTATTCTTGAGCCAATGGCGTAGTGTCCAGCGGATAGGCAAGAAGCAGAGCATCACCGGGCAGACATGCAGCCGGTGATCAAGGTGCGGTCAGGTGCATAACGTTCACAGACAACTCCAGAGTAAGAACCTTCGTACGTTCAGCGTCAATAGAAAAGGTGGGTTGCAGGAAACAGATCTTAACGACATCATCGGGAAGGTGCAGAGCGTATTACCCCTTCTTCTGCGCAGTAACGGGGATATTGCGGTAAACATAACGTTTTCAAAAAAAGATCTGAAGATCCTGGCAGACAGCGCCATTATGGTGGACGCTTTGCTGAGCCTTGTTAGAAGTGCGCTATATGCAATGCCCGATGGTGGCATACTCTCACTGAGTGCCACGCAGGTCGATTTCAAAAACCAATCCATCCTCGATGGTGACACGTACGGCGCGTGCGCCTCTATTACCGTCGCAGGTACGAGCCGAGGCATTGATGAGCGGTGGCCGAGGGGCAAAAGCCTCCAGCCCACAAGGAAAACAGGCAATGGCAAGGATTCTGAGCTTTCCGCGGTTTACCGTACCATCAAGCAGCACCATGGGAGCATGAGGATAGAGCGTGCACCCGGACACGGTACGACCATAACCGTGTACCTTCCCCTGGCAAGCCTGGATGACACGTTGCAGAGCGCCCGGAGTGCAACTGAGGTTGCCTGAGTGACCATATACAGCATGAGATCATTTGAGGAGGCTCCCCATGAGAAGGCCTATGAAAATTTACGAGGACAACGAGAACCGCTTCATTCCAGGTGAGTTTCGGCCGGTATGCGAGGTAGACAGCGGAGCACAGCTCGGCTACTTTGAGAGTTCAGAGTACGCCAACAGGCTGGCCATCATGGTGCTCTCCCCTGATGGGACCTATTCCATCGCCGAGCGATTGGACGGTGTGCCAGCACAAGATGGTCGTTGACTATCGCGTTTTCTGAGTCTCCCGTAAGGAGGTGTCTTTCCTTGACCGTTATACAAATCAAAAGTTCAGCTATGACTCCCGGCCCTATCCTTTGCGGGTTGGTCACGGCCAAATATCTATGTGGAGGTCCGGTATATGAGGGATGGCGTATTACTGATCCTTCTGTTTGGAGCGGTCCTCTTCGTGATCGCGTACGACCTCGGCTCGCAGCCTTGGTCTTTATCTATTCCCTATCCTTGCCGCGGCTAATCTATGAGCACAAAGACTCGATGTCATCACTGTGGTCGTATCGCAAGGGGATGCCGGCAGACTCTCAGGTTTGAACCGGGAGACGGTTGGCATATTATGAAACTGATACCGGGAGACGTCGTGGAGGCCGTCAAGTGCCCATATAAACTCAGGAGGTGCTTATGGAACTGATGAGAACTAGGAAATTGGAAGAAGTTGTTTTCGGGAAGGGGTTCGTTCCCGTGCTCGCAGCGTTCTTCACCGCCACGGAGGAGGAAATCAGGCACTTCAGAAATCTCAAAGAGTCAGGTGAGTCAATCCACATGGTCATCGATCCTGTGGGTAAGGTCACTTTCGAGGGCGGAAAGGGACAAGGGGATGAATATCGGGATCCACTTCGGTAACCATCTGATGGCAGAGGCCATCTACCAGCTTCTGGTGAAGAATGGGTACGATCACGTGGTCACGAATGAGAGCTCCAATGGGTTTATCCCGCATGTGCTCCTTGTGGATATTACTACCCTCAAGCATGATCTCCTCGCCCGGCACCCCGAAGCAAAGGTCCTCCTCATGGATACCGGCACGGAACCGGAGCAGCTGTGCGCCGGGCTCCTCTCGTACAGGATACACGGGGTACTCTCCCCCCATACGGAACTCCCCCTGTTGAAGAAGGCCCTCACGGCAATCAGCGAGGGAAAGCTATGGATCGACAACAGGGCGGTAAAGACTTTGCTTTACGATGCCGGGAACATCTCGCAGAAGGGGAAGATCAGCCATATCACGAGCAGGGAACAGGAGATCATCCAGTGCATCTGCCGGGGGTTGAGTAACAGCGAGATCGCACGGAGGCTCACCCTCTCACCGCACACGGTGAAGACACACCTCAACGCAATCTTCAAAAAGCTCAACGTCACGAGCCGGACAAAGCTGATGGCGCTTGCTACGCATCGTCCGCGAGAAGTCCCTGTCTGAACCCACGTCGCTCTTTCTCTTCGTAATG
>JADGQN010000502.1 GCA_017881765.1 Syntrophobacterales bacterium
TGCTTAAAGTTTTCGTCTCGCTCAAGAATTCCCATGATGATGTGCTTCCGCTCCTGGACGGACACCATGTCGAGCTGCATAACGGCTCTGGGCCGCTTCAGCAGAAGGTAGCATCCGGCAATTACAACCTCGTATTGTCGGACGGCGGTGCCTCGGTGGTACCGTCGATCAAGCTTGCGGATCCCAGGGTCGAGGTGGTCCTGATCGGCAATCATGACAAGGACGGAGTCGAAGCCATCAGGGAGGGCGCGTGGGCTCACCTCCAGACGCCTCTCGACCTCGATCGGCTGAAAGCAACGATCGAAGAGATCGCCGATATGTTCGAAATCCGCGGTGAGACGGCCCGCCTGGAGGAGCAGCTCGATTCGAAATATACCTTCGCCGGGCTCGTAGCAAGGAACCCGAAGATGTTGGAGATCTGTTCATTCACGAGACGGATAGCTCCCTACTTCAAGATGGTGACCATCATGGGCGAGACGGGCACTGGTAAGGAAGTCGTCGCCAGAGCCGTACATTCCCTCAGCGCGAGGCAGAAAGACCCCTTGCTCGTTTGCAATTGCGGGGGATTCGTCGAGTCGCTCATAGAATCCGAACTCTTTGGCCACAAACAAGGATCTTTCACCGGCGCCATTAAAGACAAAGTGGGCATGTTTGAGGCTGCCGGCGAAGGTACGCTCTTCCTGGATGAAATCGGAGAGTTGCCCCTTTCCTTCCAACCTCACCTGCTCAGGGTCCTGCAGAACGGTGAGTTCAGGCCGGTCGGCAGCAGCCAGGCGATATACTCCAAATGCCGGGTGATCGCCGCGACGAGCAAGAATTTGGCCCAGGAGGTCAAGAACGGCAGGTTCCGCGAGGATCTGTTCTACAGGGTCACGCCGTTGGTCATTACCATTCCGCCTCTTCGCGACCGCAAAGACGACATACCCTTGCTCTCCCGATTCTTCCTCAACAAGTTGAACGCCGCAACGGGCAAGAAGATCGTGGGCATATCAAGGTCAGCCCAGGCCCTTTTGATGTCCCACGACTGGCCCGGGAACGTGCGCGAGCTGGAAAATGTGATTGAGCAGGCGGTGATTCTTGCGACCGAGTCTTTTATCAAGGCGGAACACTTGCCGGGACACCTCCGGGACTCCACTGCCAGTCACTCTGCCGCAAGTACCTCCCTGGCCGACGTGATCAGGAAACACCTGGAAGCAACACTCTCCACGTGCGAAGGGAATAAGAGCGAGACGGCGCGCAGGCTCGGTTTGAGTCGTCGCGCCCTTTTGCGCTGGATTGAGAAGTATTCGACGGTCTCATGACCAGAAACGCCCAATCAATGCCAAAATCGCCCAGCGAACGGACGGAAGGCCTGAGCGGAGCCTTTCGGGCCGGTCCTATCCGAAATCGCCCAGTGGCGCGCCTGGCGAAGAAGAGGAGCTATCACTATAAACTTAAATAAATTAAGCACTTACAATGAAAGGGAGACGTGGCATCTCTCTTGCATTTTATGGCTTCATGATAACGTGTTTGAAAGATGTTCAGGAAATCAATTACAAAGAAAAGGGGGTGAGGGAAAGCTACTATCCGGCAGTAAAAACGTGTGCTATAATCAAAATTCTTAGGAGGGAACTGAGATGAAGGTAAGAAGAGGAACGAAAGGTTTCACGCTTATTGAATTATTGATCGTTATAGCGATCATCGGTATTTTGGCAGCCATCGCAATTCCAGCATACACGGGCTATACGGGCAAGGCGAAGGTGGCAGGAGTGATCCATTCGATGGGCGCCATAAAGACCGCTGTAGCGGCGTACTATGTCGAGGCAGGTTCGGCGCCTTCGGCGGCTGATGCGGGTACTATCGAGACAAGTCTTGGTGTTGGCGTTGCCGTCCAGTACGCGACCTATGCTGTCAACGCGGGTGTTATAACGGCGACCATTCATGGTATCAGCGGCATAGTTGCTGGCGCCGATACTATCAGACTTACCCCCACGTGGGCGAACAAGACGTGGGCCTGGAGCGGAACCGTACCGGTTAGCTATCTGCCCAAAGGCTAATTAATCAAACAACCGAAGGGGGCTTTCGGGCCCCCTTTTTTTCGACATGAAAAGAAAAACATGAAAAGAAACGGATTTACCTTGATTGAGATGCTCGTCACCATGGCCGTGATGGGCGCCATAGCGGTCATAGCCCTTCCTCAGTATTCGAGGTACGTTGCCAAAGCGAGGCAGCCGGATGCGCAAGGACAGCTCATGGCCATCAGGCAGGCCCAGGAGATCTATAAGCTCCAGTACGGCACCTATACGACCGCAACCGGAGGTCTCTCGGGCTGGCAGAATACTGTAGGGAAGTATACTTTTGCAATCACCGCGGCCACCGCGACCACGTTTGGCGCATCGGCCACGGGCAATATAGACGGCGACGCGACGCTCGATGTCTGGACCATTGATCAGGACAGCACCTTGCTTAACACGACAAACGACGTGATCAACTAGTGAATACTTATATGGACCTTCTCTTCTTCGTACTGGGCACTGTCATTGGGAGCTTTCTCAACGTCTGTATCTACAGGCTGCCAAGAGAGAAGTCGATTGTATCGCCCGGCTCTTCATGCCCTCTTTGTGAAAAGCCGATTGCTTTCTATGACAACATACCCCTTCTCAGCTACCTTATCCTGAGGGGTAAGTGCAGGCGCTGCGGAGCCAAGATCTCTATACGCTATGCAGCGGTCGAGCTACTGACCGCATTGCTTTACGTCGCGCTCTACAACGTGTTTGGACTTTCCCTGGAACTGGCAGTAGCCGTGCTTTTTGTCACGGTACTTATCGTCGTATCATTCATCGACCTGGAGTTCAGGATTATTCCAGACATCCTTAGCCTCGGTGGCCTGCTGGCGGGGGCAGGGCTCTCGTTTCTCAGGATGCCGGTTTTCAGCTACGTGGATGCTTTCTGGGGCATCATGCTCGGAGGTGGAGTGCTTTGGGTCATTGCCTTCACGTACGAACTGCTCCGCAAAAGGGAAGGCATGGGCGGGGGCGATATAAAATTGCTTGCCATGATCGGCTCTTTTTGCGGCATAAAGGGCGTGCTCTTTTCCCTCGTTTCCGGCTCTCTTCTGGGCAGCCTCGTGGGTATCCCTCTTATGATCATAAAGCACGCAGACACCAAGTACGCGCTTCCATTCGGCCCCTTCCTCTCTCTCGGAGCCGCGCTTTACGTTTTGACGGGTGACAGGGTGATCTATGCGTTCATCAATGCAATATCACCGCGATAAGCCTCATCCGCAAGGCATGACCCTTATCGAGCTGCTCGTG
>JADGQN010000503.1 GCA_017881765.1 Syntrophobacterales bacterium
CTGGCCGGTGGTTTCAAGGCCTGGGTGGAAGCGGGATATGAAATTGAGAGCGACAGCCTTTTAACGAGAGAACAGCTCAATCATTACAGCCGTCAGATCATCCTGAAAGAGGTTGGCGTGGAGGGGCAGAAAAAGTTGCTCGTCGCCAGGGTCTTGCTCGTGGGAGCCGGCGGCCTGGGCAGTCCGTCGGGTCTCTATCTGGCCGCCTCCGGCGTGGGCACGTTAGGGATTGCGGATTGCGACAGCGTGGCCGTGTCGAACCTGAACCGCCAAATCATCCATGCGTACGATAACGTAGGAAAGCGAAAGGTCGCATCGGCCCTGGAGGCACTCAGGCGTGCCAATCCCGAAGTCAACCTCATCGGCATCGACGAACGGATCACCCCGGGTAACGTGCTCGACATCGTGAACGGTTTTGACATCGTCCTTGACGGCTCAGATAATTTCGCCACAAAATACCTGCTGAACGATGCGTGCTTCTTCGCGGGAAAGCCCTATGTCTTCGGAGGAGCAACGCGATTCGAGGGGCAGGCGAGCGTATTTCACCCGGCGGGCGGCGGGCCTTGTTTGCGCTGTATCTGGCCCACGCCTCCAATGGATGGGCTGGTCCCTACCTGAAGTGAAGTGGGCGTCCTGGGCGTCGTGCCCGGGCAGATTGGCCTGGTCCAGGCCACAGAGGTCCTCAAGCTCATACTCGGCATAGGAAACTCTCTGGGGGGGCGTTTGCTGCTCTACGACGCCCTCGACGTGGAGTACCGGATATTCAACGTTCAAAAGAACAGGGCCTGCCCGCTTTGCGGAGAGAGACCGACTATAACAGGCGTGGGTTTGGCCAAACCCGTCGCATCTTGATTTACCTTCCGATAGGCTTTAGCTTTAAAACAGCCTCATGTCTGTTATACTATTGTTACAGACCTGTACTGACTTGAGAGGACACTATGGCTAATATACTCGCACTGATGCTGGCTGGCGGCCGTGTCGACGAGCTGGATGTCCTCACCTATTTCAGACCTAAATCGGTGCTGCCCTTTGGTGCGCTCTACCGAATCGTAGATTTTCCTATGAGCAACCTGATGAATTCCGGCATTGAGAAGGTGGGCATCCTTTCCCAGTATCGCCCGCTCCGTCTGATCGGCCATATTGCAAACGGCCAACCATGGGATATGGTAGGCAGAAACCGCTTTGCGACCATCCTCCCGCCCTTCAAGGGCCGGGACGCGTCCGACTGGTATAAAGGCACCGCGGACGCAGTATACCAGAATCTCGATTTCATCAAGATGAACAAACCCGATCTCATACTGATACTGTCCGGCGATCACATCTACAAGATGAACTATCAGACACTCATCGACTTTCACCTGGAAAAAAGCGCTGATGTGACCATCGGTTTTACCCCTCTGCCCAAAGAAGGCGCCAATCGCTTCGGACAGGCGACCATTGAAGGCTGGAGCCGTAAAGGCGGAAGAGTCAGCCGGTACGCGGAAAAGCCTAAGAAGCGGTTACTTGATTGGGCTTCTCTGACCATCTACCTTTTCAATCCAAACGTCCTTTATGAAGCGTTAGAGGCCAATGCTAAGAAGGATTCTCACGAATTCGGCAAAGACATCATCCCCGCCCTCCTTGAGAACTTCAAGGTCTTCGGCTTCAAGCACTACGGCTATTGGGGTTATTCAAGGACCCTTGATGAATACTGGCAGACCAGCATGGACCTCGTAGGGAAGAACCCGCGCATCGACCTGGCCTCGTGGCACGTGATGACTAATATGGCAGACCGCAACATCCGTGACTGCCAACCCACCATTATAGGCCCGTCTGCCCTCATCGAAGACGCTCTCTTCTATTCCGGCTGCAATATAAATGGAACAGTGACCAGATCCGTGCTCTTTCCCGGCGTGATCGTGGAAGAGGGCGCGGTGGTCAAAGATTCAATTCTCTTCTTCGATACGGTCGTCAAAAGAGAAGCTCGGGTTGTACGCACCATAACCGACATCGGGGCAACCATAGGAGCAAGAGCAAAGATTGGCGATGATCCCCTTGGCGCGCTCTCTGTGGTGGGGACGCGAAGCACCATTCCTGACGAAACAGTCATCCATCACGGGGTGACCGTCCATCCGAATCTCGATCCAACCCGCTTCTCCAAGAGCGAGTATGCTCCCGGCGAGGTGGTAAAATGAGAGACGTAGTCGCCATCCTGATGGCAGGCGGTGTCGGAAGCAGGCTCAATATATTGGTACGCCACAGGGCAAAGCCCGCGGTACCTTTCGGGGGTATGTACCGCATCATAGATTTCACGCTGAGCAACGTAGCAAACTGCGGCCTTCCGAGGGTCGCCATTTTGACGCAGTATAAGCCCCTCTCTTTGATGGATCATATCGGAGACGGGTCGGCATGGGACCTCTCCGGCCGGACGCGCGCGATCAGAATCCTTCCGCCGAAAACAGGAGAAAAGGATTGGGATTGGTACAAAGGCACGGCTGATGCCGTGCGGCAAAATCTGGACTTTGTTACGGCGGGCGATTACAAAGAGGTGCTTATCCTCTCCGGAGACCACATCTACTGCATGGACTACACTCCTCTGGTCGGGTTCCACCGCGACCGAAAAGCCGACGTGACTGTCGGCATGCTTTACGTGCCCTGGGAAGAGACGCAGCATTTCGGAGTGGGGATCGTCGACGAAGGAGACCGCGTTATAGATTGGCAGGAAAAGCCGCAAGAGGCACGGTCAAACCTTGCGTCCATGGGTATATACGTCTTCAACCGGGAGTACCTCGTCCGGACCCTGCAGGAAACAAAGGAGGAGGATTTCGGTCAGCACGTAATACCAAGAGCGCTGAAAACAGCAAGAGTCTACGGGTACCCTTTTCATGGATACTGGCGTGACGCGGGAACGATACACGCTTACTGGGATGCTAACATGGATCTACTCGACCCGGGATCAGCTTTAACTCCTTGCTTGTACAAAATCAAAACCAACCATGTCACGGAACACATGTACTACGACCGTCCCCCAACAAGGATCGTGAATAGGGCAGAGGTTATGAACTCCCTTCTTTCCTCAAATTGCACCATTATGGGCAGGGTTCAGAACTCGGTGCTCTCCCCGGGGGTGGTGGTTGAAAAAGGCGCTTTCGTTAAAGACTCAGTCGTAATGCATGATTCGATTATCAGATCGGGAGCACACGTAGAGCGGTGTGTCATCGACAAGGAGGTGACCATCGGCAGAAAGGCCATCGTCGGCCTTGGGAGCCCTTCGATAGCCAATATTGCCTATCCCAGTCAC
>JADGQN010000504.1 GCA_017881765.1 Syntrophobacterales bacterium
ACGTCGTAGTTGTAATCATAGGGGATATTCAAGAAAAGGCCCAAAAGGAATACCCCTTCGCAAAAGAGAAGTATCATGAGAATCAGGTGAACCGCATCAGCGTGATATGCTCCATACCATACAGTTACATTCGTCATGAAGCCAACAAGAACCAGCGCGAGAGTCACCGGTGTCATGGCAACTATGATTTTCGGGATAAGACTGTATCGCGTTACCCTGTCGAACCACATCCAAAGGCGGTTTCTTCTCTTCTTCGAGTCGAGGCTATAGCGGTCCGTGTAAAAGGCGGCGTTCAGTTTCTGGAACTCGTATTCCTTTTGATCTTTCTTCACTGTGTGCCCACTACAATTTTTACACTCAAGTAAATGTTTGTCAACCTGAAAAATATGTTCTTCCTGGGTTCATTCTCTTCGCTAAATCGGACCTTCCTGTGCTCGTGGCCTTTGGCGGTTTTCACAGTAACAGCCCTTTTCGTGGATAATGATTCTTGTTCTTTGTGGCGATCCTGCGGTCGTTTACCAATGCGGTCGCGGCGATTAAGCAATCGATGGAGGTGAGCGTAAGACCCTTCGCTCTCCAATGCCGGTACATCTCACCCGCATGTCCCGCTATGTCCAGCGTAACAGAATCTAGATGACAGGCATCGATGAATTTCTGTGTGGCATCGGTCTCCGTTGGTCTCATACCTGCATAGAGTTCATATACCGAAAGAATGCTGAGATAGGCCCTGTCTTCTTCCCACAGGAGACCAATAAGATCTCGTGCCTCCCGGGAGCCTCTCAGGTAGTCGATGGCGATATCAGTATCAATGAGAACGCTTTGCATAGGATCTCTTGTCTTCCGAGCGGAGGTCATTGAGGATAGTTACGCTGTCCTTGTTGCGATTACTCCATTGACCAAAGCTTTTCAGCGCTTTCTCCACCTTCTTCTTGCGGATGTAGTCTTTGATAGCTTCCGTAACCAGGGCACTGAAGTTATCCGAGAACTCCTTCGCCTCTTCAAAAATGTCGTCCGGTATCGTAACCGACGTTTTCGCCATATCTTATCCTCCTACTCAATGGTAGGACAAATTGAGAGTATTGTCAAGTAGGGTGACATGCGGTATTGAGAGGGTGGCCCAGAGTCCGTCGGAACTTCCAGGAAACATAGCGTCCACGTTGGACAAAGTTATCCGGCTCGCCCATCATGAATCTTAAGGCGCTGCTTGTTCTGATTTCGATGTTCTGGATGATGTCTCGGATCACTTTCGGGCTCAAGCGCCGCCCCCCTGGTGCGCTGCTCCACTATCGGCTGGTGTGTCCAGGAAGTAATAGTAAGACAAAGCATTTCTCAGGAGGCGCTATATGCCCTATCTTTTCCGTGTTGCAAGAGGCAAAGAAAAAAGGGTGGTTGAAGTGTTCGCTCAGAACGGGGTGCTTGCCAAGAAGGCCCTCATCGGCGAGTATGTGGTCGCCTGCGATCCCCGCTCAGAGAACCTTCGCTACCTCGACTCCGTCCGTGGTTACATCCGGGGGGTATCGAGGATCGAGGATAAGGATATCGCCCGGTTACTCGGGATGAGTGAAGCGGTCGTCCCGACCGGAGGTCTGCATGCGGGCCAGATCGTCCGCGTCCTCTCAGGGGAATTTGAGGACTTCCATGGAGTGGTGCGCCGGATCGACAATGGCAAGGTGGCGGTGGACGTCACCGTCTTCGGGAGGCTCAGGCCGGTGGAGCTTGACCGGAACGAGGTGCTCGTCGACGGCGAGGTCCCGGAAGGTTGGGGCCGGGCATGAAGGAAAGGGGAAGGATAGTGAGCTACGCGGTGAACCAGAAGCACATCTCCCTCCGGATAGAGATGTCCGGTCCGGCCGCCGTGGTGGAGGAGTTCGAACGGTACAAGGGAAGGACCAAGACCCTGCGCCTCGATGGCTTCCCGCTTGTCGGCAGGATCGCCTCGATCACCTTGGGCAAAAACCTCGCAGTGCTTGTCCATGCGGCCCGCTTTGATTTCATCAGCCGCCGGCTTTTCTCGCTCGTAGAGAAAGATCCGCTGACCATCGAGGTCAGCACCGCAGAACAGGACAAGCTCCTCTATTTCCTCGACACGGTCGCCAAAAAGCGCGACCTGAAGCCGGAGGACCTGCTCTTTGAACTCTCCTCGTTCACCAGAAAGGACGGCAGCGGGAAGAAAACCATCCCGGGCAAGAGGACCGTCTTTGACCTCTCCGAGGCCCAGATCCACGTGGTCCTCGATAAGCTGAGCCACCTCATGGCCCTGCAGGAATCGTCATGTTCGGCACCATCAAGGCCATAGCCGCGATCCTGTTCGAAAAGGACCGGCCGAACCAGAAAATCACCGTCTCCCTCGATGACCTCTGCCCCTTGTGGATCAAGTTCAATAACGCGTTCAGGGCCGTGGAGGAGAACCCGCGACAAGTCCAAATGGCCGCACTGTCAGAAGAAAGAATCCCGACCCCCGCTGAAGGCGAACACGAAGTAACACTTCCGGCACCGCCCCCGGTCGGCAGGGCCCACCTCCTGGTCCAAACCTTTTACAGCGAGGTAATCGAACCCTACCGGGAGAGCCTGGTCAAAAATCAGATGCTCGAAGGCATCAACCAGGTCATGGATCTGCTGGAAAAATACGGCGACTGCCCTTCTGTCGCGTTCGCCCCTGTCGATTCAGAGAGAAGTGAGCTCGCCCGGGTACGGGATATCCTCATGAACGTTACCCTCCGGGAGCACAGCTTTCACGTCACCCGCATCGCGCTCGGGCTCCTTAACAATACCTATAAGGACCCCGTGGGCTACATCCCCCTTACCCTGATCGCGGGCTTTGGCCACGATCTCGGCAAGATCCCTGCGCTTCGAAAGGAGGGGACCTACGCGAAGGCCGACCATCCGCGCGTGAGCGTCGCCATTCTGGAGGGCATCTTCGCTGGTGACGTGAAGTCGCACTGGTTCAGCGTGGTCAGAAAGGCCGTGGCCGAGCACCACGAATCGACGACGGACCCCTTCTCCGCAATGCTCAAGGAGGCGGATGGAAAAGCGCGGCAGCTGGAGATCGAACAGGAGGAGCAGCGCGTGGGCCTGCCTTGGGAACAATGGTTCGACGTGAGGGAATTCCTCTCTCTGGCAGGTACGAAGGTGAATGTCATCCAGACGGGCAGCCTCTTTCACGCCTTCTCCATGGATGGCACCGTCTACTGCGATCCCTCGTTTCTCTACGAGACGGCGGGCGTCCTGGCGATGAAAAAGCATATCCTCGACATCGCTCTGCTTCGCGATACCGAT
>JADGQN010000505.1 GCA_017881765.1 Syntrophobacterales bacterium
GGAACAGCAGGCACGTCAGCCTTGTCGAGTACCTGAATGTTGCTTCTCGCGAGATTCGCATTTACGCCGGATTCTTTCAATCTCTGGAGAATGCCGTTGTACAGCTCCTTGTTGGTGTCTGTATCCCGCTTTAGGATCTGGTACTGGACCATCTTATCAGACATGTTAAGGGACTGTTTCTTGCGATCGTCAACAGCAGCTCTGAAGAGACTCTCACGTTTCAGGGCGAGCTCATGATCCTTCTTCAACTGTGCGACGGCTGTTTTCACTTCAACTGAGAGCTGACTCTTCAGCTGCTTCATCTCGTCTTTCAACTTGATCATCTTCGGGTAATCGGGCTTATAGACCAGTGAGAGCTTGGCGTACTCTGCCTGCCTTGCCATGTAATCTTTGCGCAGAGAGTCTACGAAAGAGTTGCTCGCAATCGCTGACAGAAGGACTTCATCATTCCCTTGCTGAGCCTCTTTGAGCAAGAGTTCTTTCGAGATGCGGTCCGCTGTTGCCTGCATGAGCTGGTTGGTGAGATTCTCGATCCGATCACCAGGCATGGAAACGTTCATAGATGTGGGGCCGAAACCAGTCGGAGTCGCCGACCTGTCTTCGGTGGCAAATACCAGGTTGTTCTGAGCTACGTATTTATTGAGTGCCTCCTCGGAACGCTCGACCTTTGCCTTCATCTCTTGGAGTTGGTTCTCGAGCAGATTCCGCACCCAGTCCGTGGCGTTTGACTTCGTTTCCATGTTGAGCTCAGTGCAGGCTCGCGCAATGACGTTGGCGGTGGTGGCTGCGACGGCCGGGTCGGTGCTGTCGAAACCGACCATGACAAGTCTTGTGCTCGGTACCGGGCTTACCGTTACTTTCGAAAGGAAACTGCTGACGATACCACTGTCAATCTCGCCGTTCCCCCGTACCAATCCTGCAGGCACCGCGGAGCTGGAAGCGGTCTGTTTATCTTGTGCAAGTGCGTCGATGACACGCCTTGCCAGATTCCGGCTCTGAAGGATCTTATACATAGTCTGGAGATAATCCTCAGGCGATGACGGCGCATAGAATTGGCTACTGCGGTCAAAGAGCATAACCGCCGGGCGATCATCATCAATCTTAAGGGTCACCGTTGCCCTGTAAACAGGCGTGGTGAGGAACGTGCGAAGCAGCACAGTCGTCACGACGACGAGGAAAAAGGTAAAGAACGTCCACTTTCTCCTGAAGAGGACATGGACATAGTCCCGCAAATGGCGCTCCGGCTCCGGCTGGTCGAACGGGTCCGAATACGGCACAGGTATGGCATTCGGATAATCCTCCAGTTTTGGGACGCCTGAGCGTAGCATCTTGTCATCGTACGTATTCATGGCTTCCTGCCTCTCTTACTCCTCCGTTCTTTCACAATAGTGGTAGCTGTGCACACTATGGTGTTGGCTCCACGACTGCCCACGGTTGCCCCATCGACAAGGTCTGAGTTGCGGCATCGCCGAACGACACTGCGCCCCTGAATATGAGGAAGAAGGCCTTGGCAAACGTTTTCACGCCATTCCTTGGCACGAGGACGATATCGCCGTCTTTCAGCATGTATCTTTCATCCGTCTTTGCAGCCTCATAATCGGCCACAATTATCTGTCTTTCTCCGTTCCCGGTCATGCGGAGGATCTGTATCTCCGATCGCTGGGCCTCGAATCTGAGCCCTCCAGCCATGGTTATTGCCTGAACCAGCGTGCCGCCACTCGCCAGGGCGAAGGCACCCGGCCTTGCGACAGCTCCATCGACAAAGACAGTCCCGGCTTTTGGTACATTGATGATGTCTCCGCCAAAAACCGGGATATTTAACATCCTGTTACCCTTCTCCATCAATTCCATAAGATCGATGGCGATTGTCTCGGTATTTGCCGGGCCATCCGTTTCGCCTCGCGCGGGTCTGAAGACGTAGCAGACGCTTCCCGCATCCCTCATCACCATGCCGGCCATGAAGAGCATGTCTACGAGGTATTTCTGGCCCGTGACGTTATATATTTGCGGGTGTGCAACTGCCCCCATGACGCCTATGCGCTGTGACTTATACTCTTTGATATAGATGCTAACCTGCGGGTCCTGGATATATTTTGTCAATCTTTGATGTAGTTCTTTTTCGAGTTGGGCAGTAGTCAGCCCTTTAGCCTTGACCTGACCAATGAGCGGCAAGGTGATGAAACCTTGTCCATTTACCCGGACCGTCCTTTTGAAGTCCTCCGCCTGGTATGCCTCAATCTCCAAAACGTCCTCCGGTCCCAGCACGTAGTCGGCATTCGGGTCCATCTTCTGCAGGCTCGCGGCTTTCATGAGAAGGTCATTCAGGTATTCGGATCTCTTTGGGGGTTGGAAGGTGCCGTTCTTCTCTGTTTGCACGACCAGTCGCTGGTTGCCGGTACAGCCAAGCGCTGTGAGAAACAGCAAGGCGAGCGCCAAAAGAGAAAACGTCCGGAAACCGGTTGAAAGCTTATGGTGTTTTCTCACTGACAACCTCCTGACCTCCGGTTTTTACCCGCTGCAAAATCTCGGATGCCTTTGTTTGATTAAGCTCAGGCACCGTTGATGGATTTTCATAGAAGACGACTTTCGGAGCTGCCCCTGAGGCCCCCGACCCGGCAGGCGATGTGGCGCCACCCTGAGTTAATGCTTGAGAGCTTTCCGCCATAACGCTATTCCCTTCGGTAAGGGTCCAGGTCTCTGCATTGGCCTGTGTTACGCTGAATTTACCTCTGAGGCAGATGACCTGTGTATCCTTGCCATCATGCGTGACGATCCCGCTTATTTCATCCTTGAAGGTATGGTGGGCCTTTTCGACGGTACCTGCGACGCGCTGGATGACAACCGATGTATTCGGGGTTGTCACGGAGAGTCCCATGCCTTCGTATACTTTGAACGCCATCGTGCCCTGATGAAGCCGCATCGAGTAGTTGCCGAGGGCTCCATTGACGACAAGGTCGGTCTTTTTACCCATTTCAATGGTGGCGCCATCTTTCATGGTTATGGACGTAGTGCCCTCTTCTGTCTTTAGCGCGGTGCCATCTACCACGGGATGGGTCTTCTGGCCTACGGGCATCCATCGGTCGATGCCCGCTTTCATAGACGCATTTCCTGTGGCGACGACGCTGCCGAGGACCGGAGAAGTGCCTGTTGCGGCCAGTAGAAGCGGGCTATAGAAGAAAAGTGTTATCCCGAGTAAAAGCATTGCAGCCTGTCTGCCTCTCCTGCTGCTCATCACATCTTTTCCGTAGCCGTTGGTATTAGCCATCCGAGTT
>JADGQN010000119.1 GCA_017881765.1 Syntrophobacterales bacterium
CCCGGGACAGGCCAGACGACAAACCACCTCAAGATGGTTGCGGAGACGCTGCAGGTGCCCATGGGAAGGGTCTCTCTGTCACCTCCCGATTCCATGATCAACCCGTACGAGTTCGGCGCAGCAGGTTCCCGAGGCACGTACGCCATAGGAACAGCCGCAATTAATGCGTCTGAGGATGCGCTTCGAAAACTCTTTGAATTGGCTGCACCGCTGTTGGATGCTGAAGCGAGTGAACTGGAGACAATCGACGGCTTGATCTTCGGGAGGCGCAAGCCCGACAAGAAGATCCCCTGGAAGGCTGCGATGGGGGTCGACCGTACGATCGTCGGTTACGGACGATTCGAGCCTGACCACACCCTGACCAACTGCATCATGAGCTTCGTCGAAGTTGAAGTTGACACTGAGACCGGGAAGGTGAGGCTGCTCAGAGTGGTCAATGCCACGGATGCAGGACAGATTATCGATCCTCAAGGTCTGGAAGGGCAGCTAAACGGTTGTCTTGGCTCGGCAGGCATAGATACCGCCATCTTCGAAGAAATGGTGCTCGACCGCACCACAGGGCAGATGGTCAACGCCAACATGATCGATTACAAGTGGCGAACCTTCAAGGACTTGCCCAGAATAGACAATGTAATTCTGGAGACACCCTTTCCAACGCATCGCTTCCACGCGGTAGGCATAGGAGAGGTGGCTACTTCACCGGGTCCTTCGGCAGTGCTCATGGCTGTTTCAAACGCTGTCGGAGCCTGGCTGCACGAGTATCCTCTCACCCCGGACAAAGTCTTAAAAGCCTTGGGTAAAATAAAGGATGCGAAAATGAGAGGTGCACAATGAAATCATTCACCCATTACGATGTGGGAACAATTGAAGAAGCGGTCAAGCTTCTCAAGAACTATAAAGGCAAGGCAAAAATCAACGCAGGCGGCACCGATCTGTTGGGAGCCTTGAAACAGGGAAGTCTGCGTGACTATCCCGAAGCGATAATAAATATAAAGGACGTCAAAGGACTCGACGCTATAAAGCAAGATAAGGCTGGACTCAGGATAGGGGCTCTCACTAAACTGGCGGACATAGTAAACTCGCCGATAGTTAAAGAATCCTACCCGGTACTTGCGGATGCGGCAAAGTCAGTGGCCACTCCGCTTATCCGCAACATGTGCACCATAGGCGGAAACCTCGCGCAGGATGTGCGCTGCTGGTACTACCGTTACCCGCAGCAGATCGGTGGACCTATCACGTGTCTTCGAAAGGGCGGGAAGATCTGCAACGCGCTGATGGGTGACAATCGGTACCATTCTCTGTTCGGAGCAGCGCCCCTCGAGACGTACCCTTGCTCTTCGGGCTGTCCGGCGCATATCGACATGCCCTCGTACCTGGCCATGGTGAGGGCCGGCGACATGATGGAAGCTGCACGCAGGATGCTCGTGTTCAATCCTGTTCCGGCAATAACAGGCCGGGTCTGCCCTATTTTCTGTGAACCTGAGTGTAACCGGAGCGCATTCGACGAACCTGTCGCAATAAGATGCGTGGAGCGGTCCGTGGGCGATTATATCCTGGAGAGGGCGAGCGACTTCTTCGCGCCGCCGGAACATGAATCGGGCAGAACCATCGCCATCGTTGGGTCGGGGCCGGCCGGGATGTCCGCGGCCTATTATCTGAGAAAGGCCGGCCACCGGGTGAAGGTATTCGAGAAAATGAAGGAAGCCGGCGGCATGCTTCTTTACAGCATACCTTCATATCGTCTGCCCAAGGACGTGGTAAGAAGGCAGGTGCGGGCCCTGGAGGGCATGGGCGTCAAATTCCAGGTCGGGGTCAACGTGGGGAAAGATGTGACCCTCGCCGAGCTGATGAGGCGCTTTGCTGCCGTCTTTGTGGCTGCAGGCGCCTGGAAAGAGAGGCCGCTGGGTATAAAGGGCGAGAAGATCGCTCTGTCCGGCCTCGCATTCCTGAACAGGGTAAATGCAGGTGACACGGCTATACCGGGAAAGAAGGTGGCGGTTGTCGGTGGCGGCAATGTGGCCATGGATGTGGCGCGTACATTGCTGCGACTGGGTGCGGAACCGGTGGTCTTATACCGGCGTACCCGGGACGAAATGCCTGCGTTCAGGGACGAGCTGGAAAAGGCGACTGAAGAAGGGATCGAATTTCAGTTCCTCACGCTGCCGACCGAGGCTGTGAAAAATAACGGTTCAATAAGCGTCACGTGTAGGCGCATGAAGCTCGGCGCCCCGGATGCGTCGGGCCGGCCGCAGCCCGTACCCATTGCGGGTTCGGAATTCATCGCAACGTTTGACGCTCTGATCAAAGCGATCGGTGAAGAGCCCGATACTACGCTTCTTCCTGCTGAGTTCAGCACAAGGTCAAGCAATACAGGATCTACGGCGCGCCTCGGCAAGAACCTCTTTGCCGGAGGAGACCTTGTAACCGGCCCGTCGACTGTTGTCCAGGCCATAGCCGCGGGCAGGGAAGCGGCCGGCCTCATGGAATCGGCGCTAAAAATCGGTAAGCCGGCAACCAGTGAACGTGGGACGGAGCGCGCCTTCAGCGAGCCATCGTTCGTGGCAACGGCCAGGGCCGGCATTCCGGAGGCGTCAATAACGGAAAGGATTAAGAGCCTGGAGATTGAAGATATACGGGGCCTCAGCCCGAAGGATATTGAGGCGGAAGCCCGCCGATGCTTCAATTGCGGATGTTTAGCAGTCGGCCCGTCTGATATCGGTGTGGCACTCGTAGCGCTGGATGCAACCATCGTCACTACCAGGAGAACTGTTGGTGCACTCGATTTCTTCAGCACCAGTGCGACCGAGGCAACAGTGCTCGACCCTGACGAGATGATAACCGAAATACGGGTACCAAGGCCGGCGGATGGCGCGAAGCAGAGCTTTCTTAAATTCACCTTGAGAGAACCGGTCGATTTTGCCATCGTCAGCGTCGCGTCCATGATCTCCATGAAAGATGGTCTGTGTGACGAGGCGCGCATCGTCCTTGGAGCCGTGGCGCCCTCGCCCATACGTGCATTCGCTGCGGAAGAGATGCTCAAAGGCAAACCCACCGATGAGACTGTCGCTGTTCTGGCCGCTGAAGCCGCCCTTGCAGAGGCGAAGCCTCTCGGCATGAATGCCTATAAGGCGGAAATAGCCAAGGCGCTTATAAAGCGGGCCATACTGGGCCAGCCTGCTTCATGAACAGGAGAGAGGTCCCACGCGTCATTATCAGCTATGGACAGGAGGTTAAGCATGGCGAAAGGCAAAACAATCCGGACGCGAAGGAAAGCCCTCGAGACCGAATCGATCAGGCTCGTGATAAATGGACAGACCTATGATCTCAACATCGGCAGCAGATTCGGTGAGGTCGAACCGTTTCACACTCTTTCGCAGACCCTTCGGGATACTCTGGGCTTGACAGGAACGAAACTCTCGTGCGACCAGGGGGCTTGCGGCGCGTGCACGGTGATCATGGACGGTCATGCTGTGCTATCGTGCAAGCTTTTGACCGTGGAATGCGACGGTAAAACGATCACCACGATCGAAGGCTTGAGAGACCGGGATACGGGTGAGCTCGATCCGCTTCAGAAGGCGTTCATAGACTACACAGCCTTCCAGTGCGGCTTCTGCACGCCGGGCATGATAATGACGGCCAGGGCCCTCCTCGACGAGCGTCCCTCGCCCTCTGAGGATGAAGTGAAAGAGGCCCTATCGGGCAACTTCTGCCGGTGCATCAGTCACTATCAAGTAATCAAGGCTATCATGTCAGTGGCGCAGAAGGAGAGGTAGACCATGGATGAAATGGATGACAAGCGCGTCAACTACAGGTACATAGGCAAACCGATGGCCCGAAGGGACGCGATGGACATCGTCACCGGGGCAGTGCAATATACGGATGATCTGAAGTTTCAGAACCTTCTCTACGGCAAGGTGCTCAGAAGTCCCTATGCCCATGCTCTGATCAGGAGCATTGACAAGAGCAAGGCCCTGGCGCTCACCGGAGTGAAAGCCGTCCTCACCTGGCAAGACATCCCCGACTTCCGGGGCGGCACACCCCGCAACGTGCGCGTCCTCGACAAGAAGGTGAGGTATATGGGCGATGCGGTGGCTCTTGTCGCGGCGACGACCGAAGAGATCGCTGACGAGGCCCTCGATCTGATAGAGGTTGAGTACGAAGTGCTGCCCGCGGTTTTCGACATAGATTCGGCTCTCAAGCCCGGCGCACCTGCTGTGTACGAGGAGTATCCGGACAACATCCTGCCCGGCGGCACGATCATCTACGGAGAGAACTGTCTCAAAGGCGTGGTCAGGGGCGATGTAAACAGAGGTTTCTCCGAGGCGGATGTGATCGCGGAAGGGACTTTCGGATACGAGAACATCCCGAATGCCCTGCCTCCTGAATCAGTTGGCGCCGTGGCCCTCTGGGAAGAACCGAACAGGGTGACCGTCTGGGGAACCACCCAGGCGCCATACCTTGACAAAGTGACCCTCTTCCACGTCTTCAACAGGCAGGTGGAGATAAGGACCATCGCGCCTCAGTGCGGCGGCGGTTTCGGCACCAAGATCATGTGCTGGCTCGTACAGTCCTACGCCATACTGTTGAGCAGGGCAACGAGGCAACCAGTGAAGGTTATGTTCACCAAAGAGGAGCATATGGCCAACTTCACGCTGAGGGTGGGCTCCCGAATTAATGCGAAGGTCGGCATGAAAAAAGACGGCACGCTCACGGCCATACAGGGGACCTGGTACGTGGATACGGGATACTATTCCTTCACGACCCAGGCGCAGGTCGCCATCGGATCGGGCGAACTGATGATCATGGCCCAGTGTCCCAACTGGGACCTGAAGAATCATGTTGTTGTGACGAATCGCAATGCTTCAGGCGCCACGCGGGGCTTCGGCGGCCAGGAGCTGAAGTGCTCTTTCATCCCCCTCCTTTGTCTCGCCATGGAAAAAGCAAATCTCGACCCCTTTGAGGTACTCAAGAAAAATTACGTAAAACCCGGCGGAGGCTACTACTGGCGAGATGGCAACTGGTACAACTTCAGGGGCGTGGATTTCTCGAAGGCCATGAATGAGGGCGCTGAAAAGTTCGGATGGAAAGAAAAATGGAAGGGTTGGTTGAGGCCGACCCTGGTTGAGGGTGCGAGACGGAGGGGCATAGGTGTCGGCGTGCACGGTAACGCTGACATTGGCGAGGACGCCGCAGAGGCCTATGTGCAGTTGGGCTATAACAGCACTGCCACGATTTTTCTCTGCGTTACCGAGCATGGCACCGGGCAGAAGAGCAACTACCTGAAAATGGTCGCTGAGGTGCTGCAGATACATCCGGAGCGTATCTCGATGACTCCTGCGGATTCGCTCGTGACGCCCTTTGAATTCGGGCCGGTGGGTTCCAGAGGGACCTATGCCATCGGCAGTGCTGTCATCAGGGCTGCCGAGGATGCTCGAAAGAAGCTTCTTGAATTTGCAGCGCCGAAGCTTGGTGTGATGGCGGACGAGCTTGACACCGCTGACGGCGTCGTTTTCGTGAAATCGGACCCCCGGAAGGGAATAAAGTGGCGCGCCATGGGTAATGACCGGACCATACTCGGGTACGGCCGTTTTGAGCCCGATTTTACCATGTGCAACTTCATGATGAGCTTTGTGGAAGTCGAAGTGGATACGGAGACGGGAAAGGTGACGCTCCTTAAGGTCGTCAACGCAACCGATGTCGGTCAGATCATTGATCCCCACGGGCTCGAAGGGCAGCTCAACGGCTGCATCGGTTCAGCGGGCATCGACAGTGCCATCTTCGAAGAAACGGTCCTTGACCGCCGCACGGGCCACATCATGAATGCGAACCTTATCGACTACAAGTGGCGGACTTCAGCAGAGTTGCCCGCACTCGAACATGTGGTACTCGAGACGCCGTTTCCGAGTCACCGTTTTCATGCCGTAGGCGTCGGGGAAATTGCCACGTCGCCAGGGCCTTCTGCAATACTCATGGCTGCGTCGAATGCCGTGGGTACCTGGCTCTATGAATACCCGGTCACGCCGCAGAGAATACTCAAGGCCCTTGGAAAGACGGGAAATGAACCCGGAGGTGCCAGATGAAGCCATTCGTACACCGTAATGCGAGATCGATCGGGGAAGCAGTAAGACTCCTCGCAAAGTATAACGGAAGAGCCAAGGTGAACGCAGGAGGAACTGACCTTCTCGGCGTTATGAGAGACAGGATCACTGTCGACTATCCTGAGGCAGTCATAAACCTGAAGAGGATCGAAGGCCTTGATCAGATCAAACCGGATAGCAAAGGGATCAGGATAGGCGCGCTCGCAAAGCTTGCCGACGTCGCGAACTCGCCCGACGTAAAAGAAGAGTACAGACTCCTTGCGGAATCAGCCTATTCCGTGGCGAGCCCTCACGTGAGGAACATGGCCACCGTGGGCGGCAACCTCGCCCAGGATGTACGGTGCTGGTATTACAGGTATCCGCGACGCATAGGTGGGCCCATCATTTGCCTCCGTAAGGGTGGCAAGGTCTGCAGCGCTTTGCCGGGCGACAACAGGTATCACTCCGTCTTCGGCGCTGCGCCGCTACGGACGTATCCCTGTTCGAGCTATTGTCCTGCTGAGACAGACATCCCCGCCTACTTGAGCAAGGTACGGAAGGGCGATCTGGCCGATGCTGCCCGTATCCTCATCGAATACAACCCGCTCGCGGCGATCACGGGGCGGGTTTGCCCCGTCTTCTGCGAACCCGAGTGTAATCGCGGCGGATTCGATGAACCTGTGGCAATCCAATGCATTGAGCGCGGGGTGGGTGACTACGTGCTCGAACACATGGCAACATACTTCGCGCCGCCCGAGCAGCAGACAGGCAAGAAAGTCGCGATCGTCGGGTCGGGACCGGCCGGTCTTGCTGCTGCATACTACCTGAGGAAATCGGGTCACGAGATAACTGTCTACGAGAGATTTACTAAACCCGGAGGCATGCTCCGTTACAGCATCCCTTCTTTCCGCCTGCCGAAGAACGTGCTCGAGAAACAGATTGATGCCCTCGAGCGTATGGGCGTCACGTTTAAATGTGATGTCGAAGTAGGCAAGGCAATCGCTCTTTCCAATCTTCAGGAGCGTCACGACGCGGTTTTGCTTACCCAAGGAACGTGGAAAAGCCTGAAGCTTAATGTGCCGGGGGAGGAGTCGGAAGGTGTTCATTATGCCCTTGATTACCTTGCGAAAGTCAGCCGCAAAGAAAAGGTGAGCCTTGGCCGGAATGTTGTAGTTATCGGTGGCGGGAGCGTTGCCATTGACGTTGCGAGAACAGCCCGTAGGCTCGGAGCTGCCGAGGTACGTGTTATCTGTCTGGAATGCCGCGACCCCAACTCCAAAGACAAGATGCTCGCCCAGGAACGCGAGATCGTTGAGGCAGAGGAAGAGGGTATCATCATCCTTCCCTCCCTTGGAGTGCAGGCGATCCTTGCGAAAGATGGCCGGGCAATCGGCATCGAGACCGTGACGTGCCTCTCCGTGCGTGAGCCGGACGGCTCCTTCAACCCTCTATACGATACCACTTGTACGGCCCTTACCCTCGATGCGGACAGCATCATCATTGCCATCGGCCAGTCGGCCGAGGCTTCAGTCGCGCCGCAGACAGCCCCTGGGCGGCTGTTTACCGCCGGCGACATGGTGTCAGGACCATCGACCGTTGTCCAGGCAGTGGCAGGCGCGCGAAAGGCGGTGGGGGAAATCGAGTCGGCCCTCAGATGGACCGACTCAGTGGAGTCGCTGCCTGCGGGACAGGCCGAAACCCGCCGCAGGAGCGATGAAACAGACATGTATTTTACCGACTCCTCGTTCGACGAGACGCGCCGGGTGCAGGGCAGTTCACGGCCTGCCGGCGAGAGGATGGGCGGAATCAATATCGAAGACACGTCGGGCTTGACTGCGGAAGAGATTGAGAGGGAGGCGCACCGCTGTTTCAATTGCGGCTGCCTCGCGGTGGGGCCATCCGATGTGGCCGTCGCCTTGGTTGCCCTGAACGCGAGCATTGTCACCACGAAAAGGAGAATAACGGCAGATCGTTTTTTCAGAGCGAGCGCAACATCTTCTACTATTCTGGAGCCGGACGAATTGATACGAGAGATCCGGGTCCCGAAGCCGCCTGCCGGGGCGCGGCAGAGGTACGATAAATTTACCTTGCGGAAACCGATCGACTTTGCTCTCGTGAGTGTCGCATCCGTGCTCACTGTGAAAGACGGTATGTGCAAGGACGTCCGCATCGTACTCGGCGCGGTTGGGCCCTCGCCCATACGTGCATTCGCCGCGGAAGAGATGCTCAAAGGCAAGCCCATCAGCGAGGCTGTCGCTGCCGAGGCTGCTGCAGCGGCCGTTGCAGGCGTCATGCCGCTCGGTATGAATGCGTATAAAATACAGATAGCCAAAGCCCTGGTGAAGCGGGCAATCCTGGGTCAGCCTGTTTCATGAACAAAAGAGAGATCACAGGCATCATGATCAGCATCATGATCAGCCTTTTGCTGGCCGCGCTCGATAGCACCATTGTGGGCACGGCCATGCCCAAGATCATCGGCGAGTTGCACGGGATGGAGCGGTACAGCTGGCCGTTCACGGCTTATATGCTCTTTTCCACGCTCGCCATCGTTGTCTTCGGCAGGCTATCGGACCTTTACGGCCGAAAACCCGTCTTCCTCTTCGGGATCCTTTTTTTCCTTTTCAGCTCTGCGCTGTGCGGTCTATCCCGATCGATGCTGCAGTTGATCATATTTCGAGGCCTGCAGGGGATCGGTGGCGGAGTCCTCGTTTCCAGCTCCTTCATCATCGTCGGACAACTGTTTCCGCCGAGAGAGCGGGGAAAGTACATGGGCTTGCTCGTGTCAATGTTCGGTCTGGCGAGTGTCCTGGGACCCGCTGTGGGCGGTCTGATCACCGACCACCTGAGCTGGAGATGGGTCTTCTATGTGAACCTGCCCCTGGGCGCCGTCGCCTGCGCCCTGGTCGTCATTCTCATGCCCCGTCTGCCCCCGCTTACCGACCACAAACAGATTGATTACCAGGGAACTGCCTTGCTCCTACTGGCTCTGCTTCCGCTCTTTCTGGCTCTGACCTGGGCAGACACGGAGTATCCGTGGCTTTCCGTGCAGATCATCGGGCTGCTCCTTCTCTCGGCCCTTATGTTTCTACTCTTCTTCGGCGCGGAGCGCAAGGCTGTACAGCCGATCCTGCCGCTCAGCCTCTTCGATAACTCGATCTTCGCCGTTTCTGCCGTTGGCATGTTTCTATCGAGCGCTGTGATGTTCTGCGGAATTATTTATATCCCGCTCTTTGTTCAAGGCGTACTCGGGGCCAGTGCCACGAACTCCGGAATGGTCACCACGCCGATGATGCTCGGCCTTACCTTCTCCGCGATCCTCACCGGGCGCATCATCTCCAGAACCGGCCGCTATAAGGCATTAGCCCTCATCAGTTTTTGTGTAGCAGGCGTGAGCCTCCTGCTTCTATCCCGTATGGATGCGACAACCAGTGCATCTGCCGTCCTCCTCTACTCAGCTCTCTTCGGCATCGGCTCCGGGATCGTCATGCCCAGCTTCAACATTGCGGTTCAAAACGCCTTCCCGCTTCGTGAGCTGGCCCTGGTCAGCTCTTCGATGCAGTTCTTCAGAAACATGGGAGCCACCATCGGGACGTCCGTCTTTGGTTACGTGATGAATGCAGCGATGAAGAGCGGGATGACCAATATCGACCTGAGCAAAGTCTCTCCTCAGATTGCCAGCGTTGTCACCAATCCGCGCACCCTCTCCAATCGGGCAGGCATCGGCCAGATCAGGGCGCAGCTTCCCGCTGGTCTGCTTCACCAATTCGACGGGTTACTCAATCAGGTGAGGGGCGTGATGGCGCATTCCATTCATGAGATCTTCGCCATCGGGCTGATTGTTATGATGATCTCTCTGCTCATTACCCTGCGGCTCAAGGAACTGCCTTTGCGCAGGGAAGAAGTTTCTTTCACGGAAAAAGAGTGAATCCGGCGTATCTTCAAGCAGGATTAGCGAAGGCCCAGGTGATTGCTGCGAAAACTGATCCTGGAAAAGGCAAAGGGCAGAGCCATTTCTGACCCTGCCCATTCTAGTTGCGACGAAAGATCAATCTAGGCTTTAGCTTTAACAACCCTCCGCATTCCCGCGAGGGCCATTAGACCGAACCCAAGCAGAAGCAGGACGCCCGGCTCCGGGACGTGGCTATTTTCGTAGACAACGGCTGTCGACACACCAGGCTCAAAATATACGATAGCACCGACGTTATTCAAGAAAGCTGGGTCCGCGAATCCATCGTGTGTGGTGGGTAGGGGCACCAGTACATACTCAAGCACAAGAAGGCCAGGCGTGCCGGTCTGGGGGTGCAGGCCGGGAATATTCTGGAGTTGACCACCAGTCGGGCTTGGAAAATTAAGAACATAAGTATGTTGGCCGCTGCCGCTGGGCCAGTCGTAAGCTGGGTCCACCCATCCAGGCGAAGTGGAATTCTGTGGAGTATATTCAACATGGGCCGCGAAGAGTTGCTCTACTGCATTTGGGGTAATAGTTTGGTCACCTAAATCTAGACAGTACGGAATGAAAAGGCTGAAATCCCTATAGGAGCCATGTGGGTTCATATCGCTTACGAAGACAAAGTTGTCAGCCATAACTATCCCGGGGGCGAGTAGAACTGCCATTACGCCGCAAAACGCCAAAAGCAACATAAACGATTTTTTCATTTCATGTATCTCCCGCCTATTTTCTCTGCTCAGAAAACCCTTTTACTCTGTTTCTTATCTTAACGCCTCGTGGTCACGAAAAACAATCGGTCACAGGTTTATTTC
>JADGQN010000120.1 GCA_017881765.1 Syntrophobacterales bacterium
GGCTGAGCAGTTCGTGTGCTTCGGTGGGCGTTGCCACTTTGCAGCCAGCCAGACGCACAATCTCAACCGCTTTGTCCACCAGCTCGCCGTTGCCTCGTGCTTTGGTCTTGGTCAGTACATCGCTATAAACATTGTCTTCCAGCCCGACGCGGATGTGACCGCCGTGAATCGCACTCGCCATCGCAACCTGGAAAGACAGCGGGCCGACGCCAACGCCCTGCCAGGTCGAGCCGGGCGGGATCGCGTGGATGAAACTGTTGACCATGTCCGAGTTGAAACGCACGCCGCCCATCACGCCAAAGATGAAGGAAAAATGCAGAGGGGGCGCGAAAAAGTCATAGTGCTCGAAAAAGAACAGCGCGTTGTGGACGTGTGAAAGCTCAAAGCACTCGATCTCGGGCTTGATGTGTTTTTCCTTCATCAACGTCCCGAACTCGACGGTAGCATAAAGTGGGTTGTGATAGGTTTTGTCGGCAAGAATGCTGCCGTTTTTGTAATTGACGGTACAAAAGTTCATCGTGCCGGGGTTGAGCGAGGCCATGTCGGGCGAATGGTGGACGATGGGCCGCTTGCGCTCTTCCAGAGTTGATTCCAGGCTCACGCCTGTGCTGAAATTCAACAACAGTTTGGTGTTTTCTCGAATGCCCTGGACAACGTCTTGCATGATCGCAGGCTCAGTCGTGGGGATGCCCGTGCTCGGGTCGCGGAAGTGAATGTGGACGATGGCGGCACCTGCATCCTCCGCTTGTTTGGCCTCGCGGACAAATTCTTCCGGAGTGTACGGCACAACCGGATTGTGTTCCTTCATGGCCATGCTGCCGGCCAGAGCGGCCGTGATGATGATGTGGCGTGGCATCGCTCCCCCTACTAACTTGCCTGGACCTCGCGGATGAGCTTGAGCTGGCGGATGAAATATAAATCGCGCTTGCGTAGCACCTCTTCCTGCGAGACTCGGCCGTAATCGTAAAAGCCCTGACCACTCTTGATGCCCAGCTTGCCTTCCTGGACGAGCTTGCCAAAAAACTCGGGTGGAGCGCTCATATTGCTCAACTCTTTGAGCAGGTATTGGCTGATGCCGTAAAACACATCCACGCCGCCCAGGTCAACCGTTTCGAGCGGGCCGAGCCAGGGGTAACGAAAACCGACTCCACATTTGAGTGTGCAGTCAACATCTTGCGCGCTGATGACGCCGGTTTCGACCAGGTGCAAGGCTTCTCTCAGCACTGCGTACTGGAGTCGGTTGCTCACAAAGCCGGGAATGTCCTTGTTCACGACGACGGGCATCTTGCCCAGCTTTTCCGTCACTTTATAAATCGCATCCACCGTAGTGTCGGATGTTCGCTCGCCTCGGATCACTTCGACGAGTGGAACGATCTCGGGTGGGTTGGCCCAGTGCATACCGCCCACACGCTCCGGATGCTGGCACACCGAAGCGATGTCGGTGATACGCAGTCCCGACGTGTTAGTCGCCAGGATGGCATCGGCCGGGCAGCATTCCTCAAATTGCAAAAAGAGCTGCTGCTTGAGTGGCAAACGTTCAGGCGCCGCTTCGAGCACATACTGCACGCCCGTCAGGCTTTCTTCCAGGTGTGTGGTGGTAGTGATCCGCTTCCTCGCGGCCCGCGCTGCTTCAACCAAGATCAAGTCTTCTTGCACGAACAGCTTCTGGATGGCTTCAATGCGAGTACAAGCTCTTTCGAGTTGGTGAGGATTCACGTCATACAGCTTGACGTTATAGCCAGCATGGGCAAAGCACCAACTCATTCCCGCGCCCATCGTGCCGGAGCCGATCATGGCGATGTTGCGAATGTCTTCGAACTTCATTGGGCGTTTCTCCTATCGAAGGTCCAAGAGCTGCTTGACGAGTTCGATTTTGCCGTCGAGGTTGCTCTGTCGAGCGATCATAATGCGCGGGGCCACAGGCGAGCCAGCGCCATGCATAGACTCGATGAGATAAGCCACCGCGCCTGCTCCACCTGGTTTCCCGGTGGTGTTACAATACTTCAAACATTACTGTTTCTACTCTCGCATGGTTCTCGAAATCAGTCAATCATTGAGTTCAAGGAAGAACCCCATTATCTTCCCACGGAACCATGCCTCCTGGTAGAACCGATTGACGAGCGGATGCCATGCCGCTTCTGCCATCCTGATCAATTCTATATCGGACCGCATGCCAGTTTTTGTCTTGACAAAGGGGAGACCTTTAATTAGCATTTCTCCGCGGAGGTGAAAACAGGTGAAAAATAACATGAGAAGCAGTGAGTCAACGGCAGGTCTGGAAAATGCGTTAGCGCGGTCCTTATACAAATCCATGGGGTTCTCCAACGACGATTTGACGACCGGAAGGCCCATGATTGGGATTGCAAATTCCTGGAACAACCTGGTGCCCGGTCATTATAACCTGAACCAGATTAGTGAATTCGTGAAGAGAGGGATCTACCGGGCGGGAGGTACCGCTTTTGAATTTGGAATCATTGCTGGCTGTGATGGCATCGCGATGGGACACACGGGAATGCATTACATCCTTCCTTCACGGGAAGTGGTCTGCAATGCAGTCGAGATCTCGATTGAGGCGCACCGTCTGGATGGGGTTGTCCTTCTGGCCTCCTGTGACAAAATTGTGCCCGGTATGCTGATGGCCGCAGCCAGGCTCGATATCCCCGCCATTGTTGTGACCGGCGGTACGATGTACGGCGGCGTTGTCTTTGATAACCGCAAGACGGATGCCACCTCGGTTTCGGAAGCCCTGGGGATGTATAAAGCCAATCGGATCACCCTGGATGAATTCAATGCGCTGGAAGATTTAGTGTGCCCCAGTTGCGGATCATGTTCCTTTTTTGGCACGGCAAACACGATGGGCTGTCTGACGGAAGCGCTGGGGATGAGTCTGCCTGACGGCGGACTAATTCCTGCGACCCATCCGGATCGGTTCAGGCTGGCCGAAGCGTCGGGACAAATGATTTGCCGGCTGGTTCGGGATGGGATTAATGCCAGGCAGGTCATCAACAAAAAGTCGCTGGATAACGCAGTTCGTGTCTGCCTTGGCGTGGGAGGTTCCACGAATGCCGTCCTGCATTTGGCTGCCATTGCTTATGAGGCCGAAGTGGATATTGATATCCTGGAAACCTTTGAAAGAATGAGTAAAGACACCCCCAACATTGTGAAAGTAAACCCCGCTTCCAAATATAACATGGAGGACTTTTGGCAGGCCGGCGGCGTCCCCTGCGTGATGGAAAGGATGCAGGGACTCTTACATACCGACGTGATGACCTGCAGCGGCAAATCGGTACAGGAAAATATCCGGAACCACAAATATAAATTCCCGGTGAATAACGAGATCATCAGGACCCTCGACAACGCGTACAGTACTACGGGCGGTATAGCGGTCATGAGGGGGAATCTGGCCCCCGGAACAGGAATCAGCAAACCGAATGCCATTGACCCCAGTGTCCAGCGGTTTACCGGTACAGCCGTGGCGTTTGATTATGAGGAGGCGGCTAATAAGGCTATCCTGGAAGGCCGGATTAAGGCCGGTGATGTCGTCGTTATCAGGTATGAAGGGCCGCGGGGTGGACCTGGTATGAGGGAAATGTACATGTCAATGAAGTACCTGCACGGAATGGGGCTTGACAAGGCTACCGCCGTTGTTACCGACGGACGTTTCTCAGGAACAAACAATGGATGCTTTGTTGGGCATGTATCTCCTGAAGCAGCAGATGGAGGGCCCATTAGTATCGTTGAGAACGGGGACAAAATCACCATCGATGTAATCCAGGGTATTTTGCATCTCCATGTTTCTCAAGAGGAAATTGAACGCCGCCTCAACAACTGGCGCAAACCGGAGAAGAAATTCAAGAAGGGCTACCTTGAGCTTTATTCGAGATTGGCTTCTTCCGCCAATGAAGGGGCCATAATTAAACGCGGAGAGTAGTTCAAAGAGGAGGTAAAAAGTGAAAAAAATCGGCTTTGTAGGACTCGGAATCATGGGATACCCCATGGCAGTCAACCTGATCAAGGCGAAATACAACCTCACCGTCTACGATGTTTTCAGGGAAAAGGCTGACGCACTTCTGAAAATGGGAGCTTCCGTCGCAGCTTCTCCCAGAGAAGTGGCCGCACAAAGCGAGATTGTGATCACGATGCTGCCCAGTAACGAAGTCGTCCGAGAAGTGCTGGCAGGAGCTGAGGGCGTGTTCAATGGAGCCAAACAAGGGACGATAGTCATCGATATGAGCTCCAGTTCGCCTACCCTAATCAAAGAACTCCATGCAAAGGCCGTAGAGAAAGGCCTTTGCATGCTGGATGCCCCGGTAAGCGGCGGAGAACCCAAAGCCATCGACGGATCTCTGGCTATCATGGTAGGGGGCGCCAGGGAAGACTTTGAACGAGTTAAGGAAATCTTGCAGGCTATGGGCAGTACAGTGACATACATCGGTTCAATTGGAAGTGGCAACGTAGCCAAGCTGGCCAATCAGATCATTGTGGCGATAAACATCGCTGCGATTTCCGAAGCCATCAGCTTTACCTCTAAAGCAGGCCTTGACCCGGAAGTGGTTTACCATGCCATCCGGGGAGGCCTGGCGGGCAGCACGGTCATGGATGCCAAGCTGCCCATGATGTACAACCGCGATTTTAAGCCAGGAGCCCGGATGATGGTTCATATCAAGGACCTGCGGAATGCCCTTGAAATGGCCCATGAAATCTCAGCCGCTTTACCTCTTTCCAGTCAGATCCTGGAATATATGTATTCCTTAAAAGCAGAAGGGAAAGAGAACATCGATCATGGCGGTCTCGTACAGTTTTATGAAAAGATTTCCCATGTTGTGGTTCAGAAAAAAACCGAGGGATTAAGATCGTGTTCCGGGGATAAGAATGATTGATTCTGTTTCGGTCCTGACCCTACTTGCCGCAGATCGGACAGTCGGGGTCTCTTGATATCGCCACTTTGGTGATGCCTTCGGCTGTCCATTCCGAGCCCCAATGAACACCCTGCTGCTCTGATATCTTCCGAAAGTGTTTGCTCAAGAAGAGTGAAAAAAAACGGATATCCTGAGGCATGCTGTAGAGAGAGCCGAAATAGAACTGGTTGGAAGGCTTGCCCCCCTTGAGGTACTTGATCAGCTCGGCAAGTGAGAAGGATCCTAAGGCGGCCAGGGGCAGGATGTTGATCGGGAAGATGGACGCCTGAAATGAATCTCCGAATGCAGCACGTTGAAATCGACCGAGGAGGCAGCTCAGGCAGGGGGTATCGGGAGTGCGCAACAGGGAGGTGTAGAAACAGTTGGAAACGACGCCCGCCAGAAGGTAAGGGATTTGACGCTCCGCTGCAAATCGGTTGACAATGAAACGGAATGACCACTTGTCAAACGTATCGATGATCACATCGGTCTGAGGATTGAGATTCTTCTCGCAGGTGGTATCGTCAATCCTCACCTGTTTGGCCACAACCTCCACGTTCGGGTTTAGCCTCCGGGCGTAGATACCGAAGGACTCGGCCTTGCTCATCCCGAGATGTTCGACGGTGTGGACAAATTGCCTGTTCAGGTTGGACAGTTCTACCACATCGTTATCGAAGACCTCGACCGTTCCCACGCCGAGAAGGAGAAGATTGTTCAAGATGGAGGAGGCTGCCCCTCCGATCCCCAAGACCGTCACATGGAGCCCCTTGAGTTTGAGCTGATCCTCCTCTGACCAATCGGCCATCGCCAACTGACGGAGGTATCGCTGCCTCTCTTCCGGACCAAGCGTGGCATGCACAGGCTTCATTTTGGAGCTTCTCCTCTGTGATAAAGGCAAATACTCAATTCCTGTTTGGCTCTGTCCCCCCCCCCGCGGCATTGATGCCAAGGGGATCCTTCATTTCCTCACACCCGTGGACCTTTCTGGTTATCGGCATTCCTGACAAACGGGTAGGGCCGGGATGGGCCTCCCATCGAGTTTGCACCGAACATATTCGGCAATCCTCTCAAGGGTACTGAAGCGCCCTGGACCAATCTCTTCATCCAAAATCTCAATGCCGAACTCTTCTTCCAAGGAAAGGATCAGTTCAACGAACATGAGAGAGGTGAAACCCTTCTCCCGTAATAGATCGGTGTATCCCAGGTTCGGTCCGGTGCACGGAAACCTTTTCACTATCAATTCTTTGACTCTTTCTTCCATGGTGACCGCCATTTAAGTGCAGAATTTTTTCCTGAGGAGATCGTATCGGATCTTTCCATTGGATGACCTGGGGATCTCTTCGGCGAAGACCACTTCGTGGGGAGTCCAGAGCCGGCCCAGCTTGCCCTGGCAGATCGCAACCATTTCACCAGGGCTTAGATTCGAACCGCTCTCTTGGACGATCACGGCACAGATCGTGTTGCCCCGATAGGGGTCCTCCTTGCCGATGACTGCGGCATCACGGATTCCCTCGACTTCGCGAAGCACCCTTTCGATGGCCTCCGGAAGAATCTTTTCTCCCCCCGACTTAAAAACGGAATCTTTCCGTCCCAGATGATAATAGTATCCCTCTTCATCCTTCTTGACAATATCTCCCGTATGGAGCCACCCACCGATGATGGTCTTCCGGGTTAACAACTCATCCTTCCAGTAGCCGGGAGTGATATTCGCCCCTCGCGCAATCAACTCCCCTGCTTGGTGGGGACCGAGCTCTTCCCCTTTTTCATCGATCACCCTCAATTCCACATCCTCGATCGGAAGCCCCACGGAGCCCTCCTTTCTTTCAAGATCTTCCGGAGGGAGAATTGTCAGGCGGGTGCTGGCTTCTGTCAACCCGTACATGACATGGATTCTTGCGTTGGGAAAGGAAGCCCTCATTTGCCGGATCAGAGGCTTTGACGGTGCATCCCCTGCCACCGTGACCAGACGGATCCGGTCCCATTTCTCTTTCTCTCCGCGACGGGTGAACAATGCAAAGTGGTAAGGGACACCTGTGATCACGTCGACATGATGCTCGGCGACGATCTTCCTGATGAGAGCCATGCGGGTCATGTCCTGAACCACCCCAAGGCCTGCTCCCTCCCTGGCCATGAGCCAGAGATGGGAAAGGCCGTAAGTATGGGCAAAGGAAAGGGCTGTAAACATCGTGTCATCTTCATTGATTGACAGGGCTTTCTGAATGCCCGCGACGACCGCCTCCAGATTGGCCCCGTTGAGCATGACTCCCTTGGATTGACCGGTCGTTCCAGAAGTGTAGATGATGTGGAGAAGCCTCAACGGCTCATCATCCAAGGCCGGCAGATCCGGTTTCACGTTGAGAGTACGGATGATTGCATGAAGGTCTTGATAACGGTTTACGACGCATAACCTTCTGCTATCCCAGGATGGCTTGAAATCGAAATCGGATGATCCGATCACCAGGAGAGGATCGATCTCTTCCAGTAAAAAGCCGAGCCGGTCCAAACCCAACCTCGGGTCAACCGGAACGGCAACCATGCCAGCAAACAGGGTGCCGAAATAGAGGACCGTGGCCGAAACGCTAAACGGCAGGGCGATGACGACCCGATCTCCGGGCCTTCCTTTTAGCCTTAGCCAGTTGGCCACCCGGAGGCTGGTCTCATAGAGATCTCCGAAATTCAAAGATGATTCGTCATCAAAGATGGCCTCTTTCTCAGGCCACCTGAGCGAAGCCTGGTTAAGCCAGGAGCAAGGGCCGAGCATTCTATAACTCCGTTCTTCCTGATTTAAAGGCGTATGATCTCTTCGAGGGTTCCATGATAGGCCCCCTCGATGATGGTTCGTAGAACCGCCTCGCTCTTCTCGGCCGGGATCGGCCGAGGCATCGCCTCCAGTTTCATCCTGTTCTGGGAGGCGTCCTTGATCGCCTTGTCGATCAAGTCCTTGGAGAATTTCTCGTAAGCCTTCAGCGTGGATGGGAAATTCAATCTCTTATAGAAATCGAGAAGGCCTTCTGCAAAGTCCCTGGCCATATTTCCGGAATCCTTGCCCCCTAAGATCTCCGTCAGGATCTTCAATTTATCCTTGACCACAGGGGCATAGTAAGCCCCGTAGTAAGGGAGCATGACCGCGCAAGCCTCGCCGTGATCCATCACGTTAGACCAGCTGAAGGAATTGAGGTGAGGGCCGCCCGCCTGCTTGAAGAAGAGAACCGAGCCGCCAAGGCTGCTCGCCAGGGACATCATCCTTCGGGCCTCTCTGTCCTTCCCATCTTCCAGGACCCGTGGAAGTCCCTCAAAGAGCAACCTCAGGCCAAGCAATGCCCTTCCGTTACACTCGGGGTCGGCGTTCTCGTCGACCGTGTTCAAGTACCCTTCGATCAGATGGGTCATGGCGTCGAGACCCGTGACCAATGAAACATGATGGCTACAGGGATAGGCCAGGACAGGATCGACGATCCCTTCGATAGGGACGACGGCCGGATCAATGGTCACCTTCTTGACATGCAAGGTCGTGTCCGTGATCACTAAAATCTTGGTTAATTCGCTTCCTGTTCCGCTCGTTGTCGGTACGACGATGAGCGGGATGATCCTTCTTATTTTTTTAGAAACCATCCCCATGCCAAAATAGTCATCCAGATCGCCTTCTTTGACGGTTGCAAGGATCCCCGCGGCCTTCGCCGCATCCATGACCGACCCCCCTCCCACGGCCAGCATGCACGGGAATCCTTTGGCGAGGAGATGGTAAGCAATTCGGTAGACCGTCTCCTTGCTCGGGTTCGGTTCAACGCCTCCGCAGACCTGATACTGGATGCCATTCCTTTCCAAGAGCCCCGTCACCTCATCCAATACACCCGACTTTTTGATCGACCATTGTCCAACGACCACGAGCACTTTGTTCGAATACTTTTTTACAATCTCCCCCACTTTTCGGATGGATCCTTCTCCAAAGGTAATTCGAGTCGGCTTCCACGCCTCCAGGATCTCTTCTGCCTCTTTCATGGTCTTTTGCAAATCTTTCATTTCATGATCCTCCGTTGCGACCTCAGGATGAAAGATAAAGGAAGAGGGAAATGCCCTCTCCAGAGGCACTTCCCTCCCGTTTCTTCTGCCTAAGTCCTTCACCGATAAATGAAGGGTTATCCGGTGTACTCCTCCATGCCCAGCCGTTCGAGGAGCGCGGCGGTAGGAACTCCATTTTCGTCCCAGCCCCGAACGTTGTAATAGTCCAAAATGGCCTGGTCCAATCCTACAGGCACTTTCCCGGCTGCGGGACCTTCATTCACGGGTTCCATGAAACGCTTCGGATACCGGAAGTCGTCCTCCTTCTTCCAACCATACCGGATGTTAAGGATCTTTTGCAGCGTGGTGATGCGTTCTCCGCACTTTCGGAGATCCTCAAGGCTCCAGTCCAGCCCACAGGCGGCGTTCAGGGTCTTCGTGAGATCGGTGAGGGTATAGCCTCTGAATTCTTGAAACTTGCAGTGTCCGGCCGAGTTGATGATGTTACAGTAGTCATGAAATTTGGCATTCCGGTCAGACGCGCCCTTCCAAGACCAGCGTTCGTCGTTCTGCACTTCACCGATACCCCATTCCGGCAGCCGGATATGGCCCACCCAGATATGCTGGGAGTTGCCTCGCTCGTGATTCGGACCCGAGGCCACGCCAGTACAGTAGTTCAGGGCCGAAATGTACTGGGCGCGCCAGTTGTGAGCGGCAATCTCTTGGCCTTTCATGGCTACGGACCAGGCTTCCGAACCTTTTCCCAATCGCTGGGCTGCATATTGGCAGCCTTCCCCAAGGAGGTAAGCCAGGCCGCCTTCGCGAAGACCGATCTTCTTCGTCAGCTCGATCACGGCATCATGATTGCCCCATTTGAGGTCAAGTCCGTAGGTGTCTTTCTTAGTGATCACACCCTTTTCGTAGCACTCCATCGCCCACGCGATGACCACGCCAAGGGAGATGGTGTCCATGGAATATTTGTCCGCCAGTTCACACGCGTAGGAGATGGCCTTGACATCGGCGCACATCGTGTTGAGGCCCATCATGGCGAAGGATTCATACTCGGGCCCCTTTCCCTTAAACTGATAGGGGCCTTCCGTCACCTCGCAGAGGTTGTGGCACTGGATGACGCAGTACTTGCATGCCCAGGGCTTGGCATTGAGCTCTTTGGCATAGTTGGAGGCATGCCATGCCTTCACCCCTTCGGGCCAATCCGCCAACCGATAGTTGCTGATCGGCAGGTTTCCCTGAGGCGCGAACAACTCCGTCGCCATGGCCGTTCCGACCCGCTTAAGCTGGAGCCACTCGGGCTTCTGCGAATCGAGAACGGCGAGCCGGCGGTTGATCTCTTTGTTAAGCGTATCCAACTCTGCGGGATTGTGACATGGTACCCCCTGTGTTCCCCGGACGGCGATGGCTTTCAGGAGTTTAGACCCCATGATCGTCCCCATTCCGCTCCGGCCGCAGTACGATTTTTTCCGGGTCTGAATGTTTGCAAATCGAACCCCTCGTTCCCCAGCCTGGCCAATGCTGGCTACCTCGAAGTTGTCCCCCTCAGCGGCATGAATGGCGTCCTCGACTTCATAGGCATCCTTGCCCCAAAGATGGCTCCCATCTTGGAGGATCGCTTTGTCGTCGTCAACCAACAGGTAAACGGGCTTCTCTGCCCGGCCCGTCACGACGATGGCGTCATACCCCGCAGCCTTCATCTCGATGCCAAAACTGGCTGTGGCGGCAGAACCGGCATTGAGGTACATTGAGGGAGAAATAGAAGTCGTTGCCCACTTGTCTGCTCCGCTCTGTTTGATCCCGTTGAGCGTACCAGCACTGAAGATGAGGCCGTTGGCCGGATCAAGAGGCATGGTTCCCCTCGGGCTCTCTTTCCACAGGAAATAAGCTCCCAGGCCCTCTCCGCCGAGGAAGTACTCATAGACCTT
>JADGQN010000121.1 GCA_017881765.1 Syntrophobacterales bacterium
CGGCCCGTGATCTTTGCTGCAGGTGGCATTGTCTGGAAGGAGACCTCGGAGGGGCGAAAAATTGCCGTGATCCATCGGTCGCGATACGACGATTGGTCTCTTCCCAAGGGCAAACTCATCGACAGGGAATCCTGGGAAGAGGCTGCCATCCGGGAGGTGAAAGAGGAGACGGGCTGCGACGTCCGGATAACAGGTTTTGCAGGGACTGTCTCCTACAAGGTCAGAGGAGCCATGAAGATCGTGCTTTTCTTTACCATGGAGGCTGTCAGGGAGTTTGCGTTCACCGATTTGTCAGAGGTTAAAGAAGTGGTCTGGCTTTCTCCGGAAGAAGCTCTCGGAAGGCTTGACTACGAGAGAGAAAGGGCGCTGCTTTCTAGACCTTCTGCTCCAGCTCTTTGAACATCGTCTCAAATTCCTGCGACTTCACATGAAACTCGACAGAGAGCTTCTCCAGCTCTTCAAAGAGGCTTTCCACCCTTTTTCTCGACTCGTGGATCGAGATGGAAAGGGCGGCTATCGACCTTCCGGCTCCTTGTTGAGAAGCGCGAAGTAATGTCATGTTATCTTCTCTGAGCTGTTCTTCGAGGGATATGATCTGCGCCTCAAGCTCTCGAATACGCTCCTGCAAAGGATTCAGGACACGCGACCGGTTCGAGATCATTTCCGCTCGCAGTCTCCTCAAATCCTTTCTTTCTGCCTTTGTTTTCTGTTCCTTCGGTAGCTGGGCCGGTTTGGGTGTGTTTTCTTCGTCCTTCCAGCCGATACGCTCCAGGAAGTCCTGATATGTCCCTTCAAAGAACCAGGGGCGATCACCGTCGAAGACCACGAGCCTTGTGGCCATTGCGTGGAGCACCATCTCGCTGTGAGTGGCGATCAAAACGGCGCCGGGAAACGCCTCCATAGCGTCGATCAGGGAATCGACCGACTCCATGTCCAGGTGGTTGGTCGGCTCATCGAGCAGCAGCAGGTTCACCGGCGTTGTGAGCAGTTTGGCGAGCAGCACCCGGCTTTTTTCACCGCCCGAAAGCACGCCTACTTTCTTGAGAGCTGCGCCTCCCTCGAAGAGCATGGCCCCGCAAATGTTCCGCACTACGTTCGGGCTCAATTGGCCATTGGCCGAGAGCACCTCTTCCAGGACCGTATTACCGGGATCGAGCCGCTCGATGTTTGTCTGGCCAAAGTAAGCGGCCTTCAGGTTCTCGTGAAGGGTTATGGAGCCCTCCAGCGGTTGGAGTTCTCCGGCGAGTAGATTGAGGAGGGTAGTCTTGCCTTTTCCGTTCTTACCGATGATCCCGATGTGGTCTTTCTTGCCGACTGCCATGCTGAGTCCGGAGATGAGCGGCGGTTGATTCACACCAAAGGAGAAGGATATATCGTGGGCCTCCAGAAGCCATTTTCCGTGGAAAGGGGCATAAGGAAACTCAAAGTCCAGATTGCGCGGCTTATCAAGCTTCTCAAGCCTTTCCTTTTTTTGCAGGGATCGAATGCGCGATTGGACAGCGCGTGCGCGTGTTGCCTGTGCACGGAAGCGGTTGATGAATTCTTCCAGTTCTCTGCGTCGCCTTTCTTCGTGCACGCGCGTTTTCTCGTAGACTTCCTCTTCGAGCACGATCTGTTCATAGAGCTTGTTCGTTGGGCCCGGAACTTTGCGTATGTTGCCCCTATGGATGCCCATGGTATGAGTTGTCACACCGTCCATAAAAGCTCGATCATGGGTAATCAGAATAAGCTCGTTCCTCCAGTCGCACAAGAATCGCGTCAGCCACCGTACGGAGACGATATCCAGATAGTTCGTGGGCTCGTCGAGAAGAAGGAGATTCGGTTGACCGGCTAGAACCCGGGCCAGGTTGAGGCGTATCTGGAAGCCCCCGGAAAGCTCCAGGGGATTGCGATGGAAATCATGCTCCGAGAATCCCAACCCAAGGAGGATGGCCTTGACCTTGTATGTAATATCCCGCCCGTCTTCGTCCTGCTTGAGGTCACGACAGGCCTCTTCAAGGACCTCGACCCTGCTGAAGTCCACGTGCTGAGACAGGTGACCGATAGTGTAATATCTGGGCATGGTGATCGTGCCCGAATCATACTGCTCCTCGCCAAGGAGCAGGCGGAAAAGAGTCGTCTTTCCACTCCCGTTCCTCCCCACGAGGCCCACGCGCTCTTGCGGGCCGATGGTGAACGTCACGTTATCGAAGATGACGTGTTCACCGTATGACTTAACAAGGTTTGAGACAGCAAGCACGCAGTAATAATATAGGGTCACGGGTCACGGGTCAAGGGGCAGAAAGATAGGGTCAAAAAGATAGGGTCCGAGGGGCCAAGGGTTCGAGGGGACAAATCTTGACTAGAACCCTCAGCCCCTCGGACCCTGGAAGCCTATGCATTACTACAGCAAAATAGTAAAGGTAAAACAGCGGCCCTAGTTTAAATATTATGGGCAGTTAAATCATACTTGACAAAACAAGTAGGAAATAATATATTACCGTTTACCCGAAAAGGTACACCATGAGAGATTCAATGCAACGCCACCAGACTAAAGGCTTGATTGAGGTAAGGATCAGCCTATGGATAATGCGTGGCCCCGTCAGGGGCGTAGCCAGTCTAATCCAGGGCTGAGCGTGTGCGTAAGGATCTCCGAGTGACCTGAAGCCTCGCTTCATGTTGAACAACTCCCATTCGTAACAGCATACGCGCCCGGCAGACAAGACCAAGAACAGCCAGACATCCTAACGAGGAGGAAATAGATGAAAACCATTGACGACATAAACGAGAAGATAAAGCAGGGCAGGGCCGTGGTCGTGACTTGCGAGGAGATGATTGACATAGTTAGAGAGAAAGGCGTTAAGACAGCTTCGGAGCAGGTGGATGTTGTCACTACGGGGACTTTTGGCCCCATGTGCTCCAGTGGGCTTTTTATCAACGTGGGCCATACCAAGCCGAGGATAAAGCTGGGAGGCGGCACCTGTTCCTTGAACGAAGTTCCCTGCTACGCGGGGCTTGCTGCCGTCGATATTTACGTCGGGGCGACCGCCATACCCGATGATGATCCACGGAACAAGGTCTATCCCGGAGCCTTCAGCTACGGCGGCGGCCACGTGATCGAGGACTTCGTTGCAGGCAAGGACCTCAGGCTTGAAGGCCATGGGTACGGCACGGACTGCTACCCCCGGAAGAAGATCGAGACGTATATCAACAAGGACTCGGTGAACGAGGCATACCTTTTCAACCCTAGAAACAGTTACCAGAACTACAACATTGCCGTGAACCTTTCCGACAAGGTGATCTACACTTACATGGGCACGATCAAACCGAACATCGGCAATGCGAATTACTGCAGTGCCGGCCAGCTTTCGCCGCTACTGAAAGACCCTAAGTACAGGACGATAGGGATAGGCACAAGGCTCTTTCTGGGCGGCGGTATCGGGTACGTTGCCTGGCACGGAACCCAGCACAATCCGGAGGTCCTGCGCAGCCCTGACGGTCTGCCCCGGGCGCCCGGAGGCACGCTCGCGCTGGTGGGGGATGCGAAGCAGATGAGCCCTGAGTACATAAAAGGGGCAAGCTTCACCGGATACGGCGCTACCCTGATCGTGGGTATTGGCGTGCCTATTCCGATCATAGATGAGGAGATGGCTTATTTTACCTCCCGCACCGATAACGATCTTTATGCCCAGATTGTTGACTATAGCGACGACTATCCGAACCGGGTGGCCCGGAGCCTCGGCGAAGCAAGCTATGCGCAGCTCAAGACAGGCAAGATTGCGATTGACGGCAAGGAGGTCCCGACATTCCCTATCTCCAGCTATTCGAAGGCCCGCGTCATTGCTGCCACGCTCAAGGAATGGATCGTCTCCGGGCGTTTCTCGCTGACCAACCCGGTGGCGCCTCTGCCGGGTGTCGGTTCCGGCATCAAGATGAAAGGACTCGAAGACAGGCCCGTGCTGCAAGGGAAGTCGGCGGCATCAGCCTGAAAGATATCTGAAGGGCGGGGGGAATGCCCCGCCTTTCAATTTTACCAAACCCATCTGATCCTTCTCGCCCTAAATCCTAAAGCTCAGTTGCAAAATCCCAGCCAGATAGTCATACTCGAATAATCAAACTCGAAAACAAAAACAGAACTTTTTTCATTTCTCCATATCGGCTATAATGAATGACCTGACATGAAGAAGATGAAGAGAATTGGAAGATTTCACGTCATCACCGATACGCTCCTGCAGACGTGTCACTCCCACGCGCAGCTTGCGGCGCTTGCCATTGCGGGCGGTGCCGACACGATTCAGCTCCGTGAGAAGAATGGGTCGACAAAGGAGATAATCCGCGCGGCCGAGCAAATGCAGGCTCTATGCAGGAACGCGGGTGTGACCTTTATTGTCAATGACCGTGTGGATGTGGCGATCGCGTCCGGCGCGGACGGCGTGCATCTCGGACAGGATGATTTTCCCATCCCCCTCGCGAGAAAGCTCTTGGGAGAGAAAGCGATTATTGGCGGGTCGGCGGGCACTGTGGAAGAAGCGCGCAAGTGTCTCATGGAAGGCGCGGACTACATAGGCTTTGGTCCCGTCTACCCAACCAGCTCAAAGGCGGATGCCGCACCGGCAGGCGGACTTGACCTTCTCCGGGAGGTCATGGAGATGATCCCTTTGCCTATCGTCGCGATCGGGGGCATCACTGAAGCCAATGCCCCTCTCGTAATGAAGGCGGGTGCTTACGGCATTGCGGTGATCTCAGCGGTCTGTTGTCAGATGGACCCGACGGAAGCCGCCAGATCCTTGGGCTGTGTGCTGGAGCCTTATGGGCATGGCTGAGACGGTGGGAGATATCGGGGAATTCGGGCTGATCCGAAGGATCGCCGACCTCCTTGACAGGCACGGCATCCGATCTGAGCGGGTGACTCTCGGCATTGGTGACGATACGGCTTCGTTCCTTCCGCGGCCCGGTTACGAAGTTCTCGTTACGTGTGACACGCTGGTAGAGGGGCGCCACTATCTCTCCGCCTATATCACCCCCTTCGATTTAGGGAGCCGTGCGATGACGGTCAATATCAGCGACATAGGGGCCATGGGAGGGAGACCCACTTACGCGCTAATCTCACTGGGACTGAAGGCCCAGATGCCCGTCCATGACATAGACGAGATGTACCGGGGATTTCTCGCGGAACTGAACCCGTTCAACGCTGCCGTAATCGGCGGTAACCTGACGAAATCCGGGAACGGGATGTTCATTGACATCACCCTCATGGGAGAGGTGGAGCAGGGCAAAGGGGTGCGCCGTTCCGGGGCGAAACCGGGCGCTGCCGTCCTGGTTACCGGCTATCCGGGACAGTCGGCTGCGGGGTTACAGCTCCTCCTTCATGAACCGGATAACTCAAAACTGCTTGACCATCCATTGGTCAGGGTCTATAATCGACCGTCCCACAGGGCCCAACTGGGGGAAGCGTTTGCCGGAACTGGTTTTGCCACGGCAATGATCGATACGAGCGATGGGTTCCTCGGGGACCTGGGCCATATATGTGAGGAGAGCAAGGTGGGCGCCGAGCTGTTCGAAGAAAAGATCCCGATGAATGAAGTCCTGCGGCAGACAGCAGGCGTACTGGGCAAAGACCCGTATGACTTTTTTCTCGGCGAGAGCGATGATTATGAACTGGTGGTCACGTGCCGGCCGGAGCACGTTGCCTTCCTTCGTTCCGTTGCTGCCGGGTGCGGTGCTGTCCCGGTAACAGAAGTGGGGAGAATCACCGCAGCACGTGGCATCACGCTGCGCCTCACCGGCGGTGAGCAGCGTCCGTTGAAGGCATCCAGTTGGGATCACTTCCGCGCCAACAAGGATCAAAAATAGTGATGAGGATGGAGAACATGTACAACCAGGATATGACGAACAAGGCCGCTGCTAACCTGAGACTTGTCCGTGAACGGAAGCCTCTCGTTCACAACATTACGAATTACGTAGTCATGAATTATACTGCCAATGCCCTGCTCGCCTGCGGTGCGGCTCCGGTAATGGCCCACGCGGCTGAAGAGGTGGAGGAGATGGTCTCTTTAGCGGGCGCTTTGGTCCTCAATATCGGTACGTTGAGCATCCCATGGATCGAGGCGATGATAAAGGCCGGGAAGAGAGCCAACGCGCTGCACGTCCCGGTAATCCTTGATCCTGTGGGTGCCGGGGCCACGGCCCTGCGCACCGATTCGGCCAAGCGGCTCATCGAAGAGCTTTCCATTCAGGTGATTCGAGGCAATGCCTCGGAAGTTCTCTCTCTGTCCCGGGAAAGACCCGGGTCTCGCACCAAGGGGGTGGATTCCGTGCACACGGTGGACCAGGTCGCCCAGATGGCCGTGGCGCTTGCCGGGGAGCTCAAGACGGTTCTTGCCGTTACCGGCGTGGTCGATCTGATCACGGACGGTAAGCAGACCTGTCGTGTGATGAACGGTCACGAGATGATGAGTCATGTCACAGGCACAGGTTGCACCGCCACGGCGATTATCGGTGCCTTTCTCGCAGTCGAGCCTCACCCGCTCACAGCCGCGACGACGGGTCTGGCCTATTTCGGGCTCGCAGGCGAAAAGGCTGCTGCCAAGGCATCCGGCCCCGGCACCTTCCAGATCGCACTCCTCGACGCTCTCTATGAGATGAAGGAGGAAGAACTGAAGGCAGGTGCCAGGATACAGCTTTGAAGCCGCTTTAACGAGGAGCATATGAAGAATCTTCGCTGGATGCCCAATGTACTCACCCTAGGGAATCTCACCTGCGGGTTCATGTCCGTGATATTCGCAAGCTTCAACTCATCCGAGGGCTACATAGTGGGTGCGGTCCTGATTCTGGTAGCGGCCCTGCTGGACGGGCTTGACGGCCAGGTAGCCCGCTGGCTCCATGTGAGCAGTCCCATCGGGAAAGAGCTCGACTCGCTGGCGGACGCTGTCGCCTTCGGCGTTGCGCCGGGGTATCTCGCCTACGTAACCTATCTCAGCGGTACCAGCGTAGCACTCCTGGGCCGCTCAATCGATCTCGGGGTTCCTGTCGCGGCCGTCTTTCCCGTCTGCGCAGCCTACCGGCTCGCCCGATTTAATATCCAGTCTTCACCCGATTCCTTTACGGGCCTTCCTTCTCCGATTGCCGGGATATTGGTGGCCTTGGCCCCCATCTGTTTGCCTAACGTCCACATACCCAAGCTGCTTTTTGCCTTCTTGTTTTCCCTGGTGGGATTTCTGATGGTTTCGACCGTGCGTTACTCCAAGCCCCAGTCGTTTATTCTCAAGAACCTGCACGGCTTCAAGCTGGCGGGGCTTGTGCTGCTGTTCGGCCTTCTGCTGCTCTTGTTCAAGTTCTGGGTAATCTTTCTTTTTATCGGCCTCTATGTCCTGTCCGGTCTCCTCACGTTCGTGATCAGCTTCATTGAAGACCACCGTTACTAACCGCGTCTGCAGGCTCTCCGCTGCTGCTCTGCCTCAACTCTGCCTCTCCTTGAAGACCAATTCAGGTTTCTTCAGGAATACGGTCGTGTCCGGAGGGACGGATTCCGTGAGCCATACGTTTCCACCAATGACCGAGCGGGCGCCTATCACCGTACTGCCGCCCAGTATGGTTGCGTTTGCATAGATGATCACGTCGTCCTCGATGGTGGGGTGGCGTTTCTGACCCCTCAGCCGCTCAACCTCATCCTTGCTCAAAGAGAGGGCCCCGAGCGTAACGCCCTGATATATCCTGACATGCTCCCCGATAATCGTTGTTTCGCCGATTACCACCCCCGTGCCGTGGTCGATAAAGAAGGCCTCCCCGATGTGTACGCCGGGATGGATATCGATCCCGGTCAGGCTGTGAGCGTACTCGCTCATGATCCTTGGGATGAGGGGCACATTCTGTTCGTACAGTTGGTGGGCCATCCGATGTATGGTGACCGCAAGAAGCCCGGGATAACCGAAGATGATCTCGTCATAATACTTCGAGGCAGGATCTCCCTCGTGGGCGGCGACGACATCTTTTGCAAGCGTCGCCTGAAGAAGAGGAATCTCATTTAAGAAGCTGGCGGCTGCGCTCTGCCCCCTCTCGTCGCACCTGGTGCAGGGGAGATCAAACCGGACACAGTCGTGCTGTATGGCGAAAGCCACCTGGTCGGAAAGAGTCTGGAAGAGCTCCATCACTTCCTGGCCGAAGTAAAAAGAAATATTTACTTCGTCTAGTCGAATTTTGGAGAAATACCCGGGATAAATGAGGCGCAAAGCCCTGTCGATGATGCCGATCACTGATTCCTTCGAAGGGATCGGCTCAGGCCCGATGTGGCTGAATCTGCCTTCCTTATCGTGCAGCTTCACAATCTTTTCGACGATGGAGGGGATTTCGCTCCGATAGTCGTGAGCAATGGAAAAATCCCTTCTGCACTCTGCCTTCCTCCTCTGTGCATCATCGATGCGATCCATAGCGCCTCCCATCCGTGAAATCTGCAAAGAATATCTAAATATTTATCATATCTATCTCATAGGACGGATTGTACCGATGTGCAAGGGTGTGGGCGCGTTAAGAAAGGAATAAGTTGTTGAAGCTTTAGCATCGAACCCGTTGACTGGGGCGCCAGAACGTTTAGAATAGAAGACGTAGCCTATGACGACCGAGAAAGGCTTGTTCCGGAAATCGTCAAGGTGCTTGGAAAGGCGCGCGGCGGGAGGGATTCTCTTCGGACTATGAACATCCAGGTTTTTGGCACGCTAAAATGCCAGGAGACAAGGAAGGCGCAACGGTATTTTAAGGAGAGGAGGATACCCTTCCAGTTCATCGACCTTGCGGAACGTGGCCTGAGCAAGGGTGAGTTGAATAGTGTGAAAGCGGTAATCGGTGTAGGCAACTTGATCGACAGGGAGGGCAAGGAGTACGCCCGCCGAAACCTCAAGTATCTTGCGCACAATGTCGAAGAAGAGCTCTTAAATGATCCTTTACTGTTCAAAACCCCCATCGTGAGGAACGGCAACAAGGCAACGATCGGCTATATGCCCGACGTATGGAAGGAATGGGGCTCTTCTAACTGACCAATGTGCCTTCAAGCGTATACCTTCGTTGCCCTTCAGCCTGTCCTTACTCGACGTACCGCCAGGTACGCCTGCGTAGCCCAGGCCTCGGTTCGCCCGGGGCACCCGGCCGAAGGCTGGGTCGTGCATCTTGAATCCGCATTGGTCTCCAGACCCTATAACGATCGGGCCATCGGGAGAAATTTTGGTCTTGGTCTTCTTCGTTTTTCTGAGCTAACAGCTTTTTGACAGAGTTTCACAATGCAGTCTAGCTCCGCTTCAGACAGGAGAATCGCGTACTTCATAAGGCATCGCTCTTTTTTTTGGCCACGCTCCACGGCAAGGTAGGGTTTCATGGTATCAAGTATCTTTCTCAGGGCTGATTTCTGATTGTCTTTCCTCTCTAGCGCTATCTGACCGTTCATTCGGTCCTCCCTTTGAATTAAGTGCCGCCTCCTGACTTATCGGAGAGGCGCGGATAAACTTAACGGGTCGATAGCTTGGAAAAGTAATCCCAAAGGTGTAGATTATGGCAGTGAACCACCAAAACGAACAGTACCGAGGCGTCAGGGGATGGCTTTTGATCCTCTGTCTAAATATCGCAATCCTTGACCCGCTCACCATGCTTCTCACCATTTTTCTCGTTACGAGCGCGACAAAACCTTATTTCGGAGAGCATCCGGAGCTTTTCCGGCTGTGCCTGGCGTCCGGCATCTGCAGGTTGGTCCTGGCGGTTTTCAGCGTGTACGCCGGCCTCGGGCTCTGGAAGGTTGTGCCCGGTGCGCTGTCCGTTGCAAAGAAATATCTTCTGGCTGTCGTCTTCTATTCGGTTGTGGCCTCATTCCTGCCTGCTCTTGTGGGGGTCCCTCAAGAGTCGTATCAGGAATTCGCCGGTGATACCGTTTTCAACAGCGTTATCACGATAGCCTACGCGGTCGCCTGGTACATCTATCTGCAACGATCGAAGAGGGTAAAGGCGACGTATGCCTCCGCGTGAAAATGCGATCTGTGCGGTCTGCCCCCTTGCATTGCTTTTGGGACATTTCATGCTTAGTATCATGGTAGGGCGGACAGTTCGGCTGTGTAGCGAGCGAGAATTATTCGCACGAAGGGGATTGACGTACCGTGTATAAACTGGTACGCATCGCGCATGCGACCCCGCGTTTAACGTGCTCTTTGACAGCCAAAGAAGTCCGCCTCTTTGCGCTCTATTCACGGGTGAAGGCAAACGGGCCTTATACCAAGTTGCATTCAAAAATAGAGCAAGGCGACCAGGAGGATAGCGACGGAGGCGTACTATAAGTACGTCGGAGTCGTGCCGACGCAGGCAACGAAGCTGTATGAATGAATGCAACTTGGTATCATTTGACGATGCAAGGGAAGTAAAGTACGAAGGTGGAGCCTATCCCGATTTTGCTTTCGACACGAACCATGCCGCCGTGATCTTCCACGAATTTCTTTGTAAGGGAAAGGCCGAGTCCGACACCCTTGGAAGCTACTCTTGTGGTGAAGAAGGGTTCGAAGATTTTGTTCACATGCTCTTCTTTGATCCCCTCTCCGGTATCACTCACCTTTACCGTAGCGTATAGAACCCCTTTGATTACCTCTTTCCCGGTACCGACGATGAGCGTTCCGGCCGAGGGCATGGCGTCTATAGCGTTGGAGATGAGGTTTTCAATCGCCTCCAGGATGCGTTCCTTTTCACCTTCTATGAGCGGGGTCTCCCCGTACGCTCTGTCTATTGTTATGGACCGCTCACGGCAGACTTCTTCAAACATTCGCATAGCTTCTTCAGCAATCTGACGGAGGTTGCATTGCTCCAGGCGCAGACCCGC
>JADGQN010000506.1 GCA_017881765.1 Syntrophobacterales bacterium
CAGACCTACACCCCCGGCATCGGTGGAGAGAAATACCTTACAGGTCAGATCTTCCCGAAAACGTGTGATCAGCTCTTTACGGCCCTTCGAGGGCACCGTGCCGTTAAGGTGAACGTAGGCAATGCCGTTATCCCGCAGGACCCGTTCCACCAGTTCTGTCATGCGGAGCCACTGGCTGAAGATAACGACCTTCTCGTCGCCCTCGATAATCAGCTCCCTGAGAAGAATGGCCAGCTCCTCGAGTTTCGGGCCGTGAACCGTCTTCCTATCCACAAGGTAGGTATTATCGGCCGCCATCCGCATCATACTGAGGGCTATCTGCATGCGCCGCTGGTCGGCCTCAGACAAAAATTTGTAACGACGCCATTTGGCTACGAGCCTCACGACGATATCGTAGTTCTCGTCATGAATCTCCCGCTGTTCCTTTGTCATGGGCACAAAAAAATGCTTGTCCACCCGGCCGGGTAGCTGTTTCAGCACGTCTTCCTTCTTACGGCGGATCATGATCCCATTAAGGGACTGGCGCACGGACCCCAGGTGCTGATACCCGACAACCTTTCCGCCTTCGTCAAGGATTCGATGGGTGTGCAGGAAGCGGTACAGGGGGCCGAAGTGGTCCCGGTCCACAAATTCCATAATCGAATGGAGCTCTTCGATCCGGTTCTCAATGGGTGTTCCCGTCAATACAATGGCAAAGGAGGATTCCAGCTGCTTGATATACTTTGCGGTCCTGGTCTTCCAGTTCTTGATCCTCTGTGCCTCGTCAAGGATAATCAGGTCCGGTGCCCACTGCCGGATCACCTCCATGTCACGCCAGACGAGCTCGTAGTTGACGAGCTTGTAAAAGGAGTCGTCCTGATAGAGCGCGTGCCTCTGATGGTTCAGCCCTTCTATCACGGTGGCCTTTCGGTCGGTGAATTTTTCGATTTCTCCTTTCCACTGGTATTTGAGGGATGTGGGAGAGATGATCAGTACCTTGCGGATATGGAAGAGTTGGGCCATGAGTTCAACTGCTGCCAAAGCCTGAATGGTCTTTCCCAGCCCCATGTCGTCCCCGATAAGACAGCGCCCCGCCCGGACGGCGAATAACGCGCCTTGTCTCTGATAGGGATAGAGCTCCGTCTTCAGGATGCTTTTCATGATTGGACTATCGATACCTTGGCTCAGGTGGTTTTCGATGATCCGGCGCCGGTGCTCTCTGTCCTGATGCTCGGCAATATAGGCCATGACATCGTCGTAGCAACGCACTTCATGCCCGTTATTCCTGCGGATGCTAACGAGGAACCGGGAGAAATCGAGTACATGGGTTTCCCGCAAGACCCCATTCTCGTCAAAAAACTCCCGGGCCAGGGAAATAAGCTCCGGCGGCGCCCCGCTGCCGGGCCGGAACCGGACTTCTTTTTTCAGCCCGTACGTCAGAAATATCTCGGAAAAGGGAGGAACATACCCTTCTGCGAAGATCCGCGGCGTACCTTTGACAGTCATAAGCCTGCTGAGGGTAAAGGCAATATGCTTGCAGGTGCCCAGGTCATTGATCCGAAAATCAGGGCACGAGCAATAATTGTCCCCCGGTTTGTTCCCGCGGATGGCGATCTTGTAAGTCTTTTGGGACTGTGGATTGGTAAGGATAAATTCCGAGAAGACCGGATGATCACCCCGATTCTCCAAATGGAAATCCTGCTGTTCCCCGTGCTGCCTCCGGAGGAGCCGCTGCCATTCCTCAAGGTCAAGGCCTTCGGGCTTGTGGGTCCGGGAGACAGTTATCCGAACAGGTTTATCGGAAGCCGTCCTGCCCTGTGATGATTTGACGCGTCCCTTTTTGAGTGTTGACGAACCCATATCGATCTCCTTTAGATGTGGTCCAATCCACTACAATAGCAAATCGGTTTCTTGCCCCACAGATGTCTGATAGACGATTTTCCGCGAGGTCTTTACTCTATAAGAGCGCTCGATTCAAGTCAAGCATCAATCTATTTAGGAGCGGTTTGATTCACAAACCCTTGAAGGTCGGATTCGAAGAAGACTGGTAACAACAATCGATGTGCCCGTCCTATCGGACTGTCTCCTAAAACACATGAACTTCGTCGGTTTCGCCCCAGGGCAAAGCACTTGCACGTGGATTTTGGCGGAGAGCATGCCGTTGACAGAATGGTCAGAAAATTGAAACGATTATTAACGACAGGGCTCTGAAACGCTGACCCTGTTCAGGCTCGCCCGCTCATAAACGTTAAGAATGCGTCAGGATTGACGATGGGAATATTCTGAAAGACTTTCATATCGGTTAGATGATGATCTCCGGAAACAATAAAATTAGCCTCTCCCTCCAGCGCACAGGCTAAGATCTTATTGTCATCCGGATCGTCCTTAACTGCGTCTACCTCCTCAGTCCCCGCCGTCATAACGACAACACTGGTAAGCGCCTTGAGGAACCGCTCGATCTCTTTCGCTGTGGCCTTATGTATTTTCTGTAGTTTCGGGCGAAGGAGCGTTTGTTTGACCTCGCTGAGAATTGGTGGGGAAAGGCAGATAGTCAGTTTACCTTGCCTCGCTAGAGACAGAATCCGGGCCGGTTTTCCACCGGGTACGAGATAGGCACTTACCAGGACGTTGGTGTCCAGGACAACCTTAAGCATGTTTACGGGCCTTCTTTGTTACCTTCCTCCTTCTCGCGTCCCTCACGGCCTCCTCGATCAGCTTTTCCATTTTCAGAGGGTCCTTGCCTTTCATCTTCTCGTGCATTTCCTCGAACATCTTCCAGACTTCGACTTTGCCTTTGTCGATCATAACCTTTGGACGAACGACGACCTCAGATCCTTTAATTTGGAAATCAATGATATCGCCTTCCTTGAGGTTGAGTAATTCCCTCACTTCTTTCGGGAAGGTCACCTGACCACTTCGCAAGACCTTGGCCCACGCCATGGGAACCTCCTCCTTTCTCTGTAGTTATGTAATTCTGTAATTTAGTATAATAGATAGATTGTGCCATGTCAAATAAGAGGAGAACCCTCGTGAAGCCTCCCGCCGTCATCGGCTTATTCCAAAAATGAGCTCATTTGTTACCACTGGGAAGAGTGCATTCGAAGTTCCGGTCGAAAAAATCAATAGTAGGAAGGAATCGATGCTCAACGGCAATGAACAAAGCGTTTGTGCTTATTAAGTCCCAAATGACATCACATCGGTTACCCGAGTCTAATGCTAAATTATGCCACAACATCGGTTACCCATACCGGGGTCAGTTGTATACATGAGCCGGCA
>JADGQN010000122.1 GCA_017881765.1 Syntrophobacterales bacterium
CGAAATACGAACAAAAATGGCTCATTTTATCTCTTCTGAAAAGAGCCGAAAGAAGATCGATTCAAGCCGCTCGTCCTGAGCATGCCTCAATTCCTCCAGGGTCCCTTCTGCTACGAGCCTACCCTTGTTCAGAACTCCCACCCTGTCAGCAATCTCTTCAACCACGTGGAGCATATGCGTCGATATGAAAACCGTTCTGCCCTGACCAGCAAGCTCAAGAAAAATCTCCTTGACCCGTCGCATGCCAACAGGATCAAGACCTACAAGAGGCTCGTCAACCACGATGGTGGACGGGGCGGGAAGAAGGGCCACAGAGATCACGAGCCGCTGCCTCATCCCGAGCGAAAAGCTTTCGATCAGATCGTGACGGTGATCGAAGAGGCCCACGAGTTGCAGAAGCTCTTTTTTCCCCTTCTCGACCTCCTCGCGGGCCATGTTGTGAAGGCTCCCTTTGAAATCCATCAGTTCAGACGGCGTCAACCTGCCATACAGGAACGGCTCATCCGGAATGTAGCCGAGCTCCTTTTTTGCAGCCAGCGCATCCTTCTGCACATCAAAACCATTGACCAAGGCCTGTCCGCTGGAAGGCTTGAGAAGGCCCACCAGCAATTTTATCGTCGTGGTTTTGCCCGCCCCATTCGGTCCGATAAGACCATATATTTCGCCGTTTTCTACCTGAAGGCTGATCCGGTCAAGGGCCAGTACATCCCCGTACGACTTGCTCACGCTCTTCAATGCTATCATCGTGCTTCCACCACTTGTATCCTGATGTTCCTCAGGAACTGCATAATCTCGATGCCGTCGGAAATATCTCCCACGGCAAGCACTATATGCGTGGCATCCGCGGGGAACTGCCCGAAGGAGCTGTCGATGGCCACCCATGCGCCATCAACATGGACAAGATTCCACGCGTGATAATAAAAGCCGTCTGATGCGTAGACCATGCCCGAAACAATGACGCACGGGATCCCTGCCGCCCGCGCGAGCGCGGCAAACAGGACCGCATGCTCGTTACAGTCTCCCACCTTCTTTGCAAGAACATCCTTAGCCGTGGGCAGGGAGAAGGTGGGCACCTTCTTCACATTTTTGTAGACCCACCCCTGGATGGCCTCTGCCTTATCTTTTGGCCTCTGCCGATCCTTCACGATTGATCGCACGGCTGATGCGATCTCACTGTCATCACTATTGATAAACGCGGACGGGGAAAGATATCGGGCCGGATCAAGGTTGAAGGTGGCCGGATTTGTCGCGCTTATCTCCAGTAAATCGCCTTGAAGGCTGTAATATCGCCCGATCACTTTTTTCAGCGCCTCTTTGGCATCGATCCGTGTTTTGAGAAATCGCGTGTGGCGAGGGTCTTCGATCCTACCGTAGGTTTCAATCGAGGAAAAAAGGCGCGCATCGAAGAAACCTGTCTCCTGCTTCCCACCCTTTTCCCTCTGAATGGTCAGGCCGAGGGGGCTCAACTCTTTAACAACGGAGCCTCCTTCATCGACCCAGGCATGAATTTCCAGGCCCTTAAAAATGGTCTTTACGTGAAACGCACGGACATCCTCGTCTGCCACCTTCACTTTCTCCCAACCGAGCAGATCGATCGTTGCATCGTAACTGGTGAGCGTCGACGGATCGAAGATGGGTATGGAAAGGGCTTTCTTGCCGTCCTGGCTGAAACCTTTTTTGACGAGATAGGGAATGATGGCCGAAACAAGGATCGGCGACTCTTTCATCGGAAGATGATAGACATTTGATTGGCCCCGGGCAAGCATGCTAACTATTGCTTCCCCGTTTTGTACTTCGCCCTTTATGTCAATCAGATCCTTTCCCGACTTGATCTGGAAGAGGAACGTTCGAACACGAAACTGCTCATCCACGTCTCCGAACAGGTTCATGGCCAGCTCGCTCTTTTCTTCGAGGAACTTTATGTTCATCCGTCCTTCCTCAAGAATCTTATAGCCATTCTTAGCGGGGATTATGATGCGTTTGAACTGTCCTATCCTGAGATTCTGAATGTAAATGCCGTAAGCGCTCTCTTGCGCCCCAACCTGCTCCATGTACTGCGTGGAGAGCTGGAGTCTGTCCCTTGGCGGCTGATAGAGATCCTTCAACTTGAGAGTGAGGAATACGATGAACGTGCAGAGAACTAAAATGCTGATGAATACTTTCTTGCTCAACTATTACTGGGACTCACGTCGCCCCCTCCATCGGCAAAGCCGCCGGAGCCTCCCCCTCTCGCTCGCCGTGCTCGCTAGATTTCCACGGGTCGCACAAGGGGGTGCGCTTAACTACCACGGTTGTGACCGTGGAAATTCATTCTCTCAAAAATCAGGGGCATAAGTCAAACGAGGATATCAAACGAAGAACAATTGACTCACCTGTGGTATAGTATAGATATTCAAACATCCCGACTACATAGGGGGGTAAAGCATGTCATACGTCAATAAAGTAATCCTCATCGGCAGACTCGGCAGAGACCCGGAGCTTCGCTACACGGCGGATGGCACTCCTGTCGCCACCTTCACCATGGCAACAACGGAAACAAGGAAGAATAAGGACGGGACAAAGAGCGAGAAAACAGAATGGCATCGCATAGTTGCCTGGAGAAAGCTGGGAGAGATCTCAGGAGAGTATCTGAAGAAAGGCAGGCTCGTTTACATCGAAGGGAGTATCCAGAGTCGGGAGTTTGAGGGCCGGGACGGCGTCAAGCGAAAGACCTATGAGATTGTTGCGTCAGCGATGAAGATGCTGGGGCAGGGCAGTTCTGATGAGCATAAGGCGCCCGAATTTCATGAACCGGCTGATGCCGATTTCCCGCCCGAGAAAGAGGATGACGTACCCTTGTAATTTAGGTATGATCTGACTTTGTAAACAAATGCCGGGAACCTGTTCTGTTTCCGGCATTTTTCTGGCTTACAGGCCAAAACCGAGCGTGGCGCAGGTTTCGCCTCCTCATCGCTGACAGTACCCCTGACCGTACATAACGGCTCCCGCTCGCGTTACTCACAACCAAGCCACTCAAAAAAGCTTTCATGATCGGGCCGGATCTCTGAAACTAAAACGCCGTTGTTCTTGATCCAGGCGCAGTAGTACTCTCTCAACCATCGCGTTTCCTGAACCCTCTCGTTCGGAATTGCTTTCAATGAGAGAAGGTACGCTTCGATTTCTCGCAACGGATGCCGCGCCGCGGGAAGCGCCGAAGCCGCCCCAAGGTGCGAGATCGAGGCACCGGCACGGGACCGGGGGGTCGAAAATATACCGGGCCCGCTCGGAGCGCGATGGGCAGCGCACTCAATCACAACTCAGCCCATTACCGCGCACCGGTTAACGTGCATCTCGCATTCTGCACCACCACACGTTGACGGCACCTTGTTCATTTTCTAACAGCCCTCTTCGAGCGCGATCTCGGGATACCGAGTATGAGCAGCTCCAGAAGGACTTCAAGATACTTGGAGTAGAAATGAAGTTAGTAGGACCTTACCAGCTCTATTTGATGATGCCTCTACTGTTAGTTCTTGCGGTTGCTGACTATCTTTACGGGGGAACATCAGGAATCATGAACGCACAAAATAAACAGCAAACACAGAGCGCAGAAAGCACGCAGTGCATCGGCAGGTTTAAGTTTTCCATGCTGGCGGGTTTTACCACAGGCCGCAGCCAAACTATTTATACAGTGGATGTTAGAACAGTTTCCATTGCCTTCTCTTCGCCGCAAATCATTTGGAACGACGAATTAGAGCAGATTGCGGCGATAAAGGCTCCGGAGGGAGTTTCCAGCTCTATTATAAAAACTTTTGAACTGCAGCCAGGAGTGCCTGCGGTCTGGTACTATAGACAGAGTAGCTCAACTGATTTGATCGCCTTGAAGGCGATGAAACCATTTCAGGGTCGCGTTCTGATTGTTAGCCGCGGTGCCGACTTGAGAGCGCGCCCTGATTTAGATGAACAACGAAAGAAGAGTATTGTCGAACAGCTGGTCAAAAATGTTGTAGATGCATACACAACCCAAACCGATTATGGTTTTTGCGTCGGCTACGGGACGATTACTTCAGAGCCGAGCATAAATGGACTCACTCTCATCAGTTTTACCCATCCGCAATTACCCGGTTTTGATCTCCGATTTGAAACCCGCACTGTTTCGGAGCCGGACAATGAAACTTACTCCAGTCTACATGAAGAAAGGGCTTGGCTAGCAGGCACTCAGGCCAAATTAACAGTCCTGAAGGATTCTCAACAGACGGTAGCAGGCATGGAAGGCAAAGAGATTCGTATCTCGGTTACCTTACCCGAGGAACCAAGCTTTGTCCGTTTTACATGGCACTTTCCTGGCGTGTCGCGCAAAAGCGACCGGCCGGCTATCGATATTTTAGCTACGGCAAATATAAAGAATCAAAAACGGTTGGAAGAGGTATGGGAAAAAATGCTGCAGTCGCTGCAATCAATTCCGATGAGCAAGTGAGTCAGCCATTTTGAACCGGAATGATTGGTCTATCGGGGTGAACTTGGATCCACAGCAGATGCATATCGTAGGCGAACGTCTATCACCCCCGCGGCTCTGGAGGCACGGGGCAGGATTATGGAGGTTCGCGGGCTCACCTCGCCTTGGCTGGATTCATCAGTCGGCCGATGAAGAGAACGGCGCCGGAGGAGCGGTCAACCACAGCAAAGATAAATGGCCGGTCGGCCCGGAAGATGACCGGATCCTTCTTGACGTAACGTGCCATTGCCATCATAGTGGCAGTGGCGGCTGCCGCCTCGGTCCCTTTTTCATCCACGGCAATAAAGGCCTTGTGAATCACCTCGGAACAGAACCAGCCCTTTTCTTTGGTCATGCCCGAGAAATCAGCCTGCCCTCCGAACATGGATATGGCCCCCATGGCGGACAGGGAAGGACGTAGCTTGCGAGTGCCATCGAATCTGTACTTTGGCAGAGTCACGCTGACCTCCGCGGATGCAAGACGATCCAGAAGTTTCCACACGCGTTGTGAGGTCAACGACTGCTCTGCCTTATCAAAATCGGTTCCCTGCGCGGGCAGGATCACGACCATCGCGAGCGCCTCTGACCGGTAGGGAAGTTCGAGCACCTGAAGATCCGGCTCAGCAGCATAGCGGTACGACTCGAGTGCGCGCATCATGGGCACCCGAACCGGCTGTCCGCTCTGTAGGTGAAAATCCTCTTCCCTGGTGGCACTCTGTTTAAACGGTGTCGCCCAGAGGCCATAAAAATAGATGGCATTGGCAAGGACCATACGGGTCTGTTGGTCCACGCCGCCCCGGGGAATGAGGTCTTTGATCTTATCGCGGGTCTGCTCTTCGACCCATTGATTGATGCTCCTGCGCGCCTCTTCCGGATCGCGCCGGTAGTCCGTCTCACGAACCCCAGCCCCGTAGAATCGTCCGGTCAGCTCGAGATACGACGACTCGATGGGGAGGCCCTTCTGGGCGAAGAGGGCGTTAGCGATGGAGAGGGATTGGCCACTGCTGTTGCCTCCCTTGAAAGCCTGTTCCCTTTGCCGCGCCAGGGTTTCGTGGAAGCTGGCCGCATCGTCCGATCCGCCAAGAACCGTTGCCAACTCACGTGCGGTCTGGCCTCCGGCTCCTGCCAGCGCCAGCCCCAGCGCAGACTCCACGCTGAAGGGGAAACGAGAAGATTCTCCTCCTTGCCTGAGGTGAGAGCTTCGTAAGAGTAGAACTTAAATGCAAAATCATTTGCAGGCATGGACCCTCCTTTCTCGGCGGCGCCCCACAACGGTGACGCCAGCCATACGCTCAGTATACAGGCCGCAAGCCAGCGGTTCATGGAAGCCATAGGGCCCTATTCCAGCTCAAAGCTGACCTTGATGCGACTGTTCACACGGATGAGGCCCGGCGCCAGAATGCTGCCTGAACCTTCAGGCTCTGCGTGGCTCGCCACGTTTTGAGAAACATTACGCATGCTCGTATCCCAGCTTCGGGCTTGTTCCTCTTCGATCGTGTAGGCTTTGCCGATCTTCTGTCCGATCTCCCGGGTGAGCGCCTCCGCTTTTTCCTTGGCGGCGCGGATTGCCTTGGCACGGGCTTCGTCGCGATATTTTCGAAGCTCAGAGGTGGCGAACTGAACGCCGTACAGGCGATTGGCCCCATCCTTCTGCACGGCAGAGAGCACCTCCTCAAATTTGGAAAGGTCCTTGACGGTCACGACCACCGTCTTCTGAACACGATAGCCGGTCAGTACTTTTTCCGTGGGATTGTTTCGCTTGTCGTAACGTGTCTCATACGTCGGCTCAACCTCCATGTAACTGGTCTGGATATCCGCCGAAGGAATCTGATGCGAAGATAGTAAACGCAGTACCTCACGGATTCTCTCATCGTTTCTCTTGGTAGAAGTATCGAGATCCTTATCCCAGGTATCAACTCCCAATGCCAGAGTCACCTTATCCGGCGCTACATTGATCTCTGCGTCACCCCATACGGTGATTAATCGCGGTATTGGCTGATCGATTGCCATGGCGAATCCTCCTGACAAACTTAGATAGAGCGTTGCATACCCTAAACAGACAAGTATCTTTCGCATTCTGCCCTCCGATAGTGCTACGAGCCGGTAATTCACGATGCATCTTCTGTGCCAGGCGGCCCGTCAACGTTCGACAAACTTGTTAGCTTATGGCATAATACACTTCAACGAATGGAGGGGCAAGAGTGCGAAAATGACAGCTAGGTGACTGGTTGATTCAGCGATTACCGTATTTGCAGTTTTGTTGCCCTTCCCGATCAACCAGTAACCAATCAACCAATCAACTGTTCTTCTAGTGAAAGGAGATTGACTTGGATCTTGGTGGTTATGAAGGGGTAATCGGTCTCGAGGTGCACGCGCACCTCCTCACGAAAAGCAAGATATTCTGTGGCAGCTCCGCGGAGTTCGGCAGCGAGCCGAACAGCCACACCTGTCCCACCTGCATGGGCCTGCCCGGAGCACTTCCCGTCCTCAATAAGAAGGTGGTTGATTTCGCCATCAAAGCCGGGCTCGCGACGCACTGTACCATCAATCGCAGGAGTATCTTCGCCAGGAAGAACTACTATTATCCGGACCTTCCCAAAGGATACCAGATCTCCCAGTACGAGGAGCCCCTTTGCACCGACGGCTATCTCGACGTATTCGAGAATGGCGGCAAGAAACGGATACGCATAAAGAGGATCCACATGGAGGAAGACGCCGGCAAGCTCGTGCACGAATCGACCATCGAAGCGAGCAGTTACAGCCTCGTTGATTTCAACAGGTCGAGCGTACCCCTGCTGGAAATCGTCAGCGAACCGGACTTGCGTGCGCCCGGAGAGGCCATACTCTACCTCAAGATGCTGCGCGACATACTTGTTTATCTGGAGATTTGCGATGGCAATATGGAAGAGGGAAGCTTTCGCTGCGACGCCAATGTCTCTGTCCGCAAGAGGGGAGAAGAAGCCCTCGGCACCAGAGCGGAACTGAAGAACCTCAATTCCTTTCGCTCCATCGAACGAGCACTCGACTACGAAATAGTCCGCCAGATCGAATTAGTGGAAAGCGGTGGAGAGGTCGTTCAGGAGACGCGTCTTTTCAACACTTCGGACGAGATCACCTATTCTATGCGGGGAAAGGAAGAGGCCCACGACTACCGATATTTCCCCGATCCTGACCTCGTCCCGTTGATGGTCGACGAAGGGTGGGTGGAAAGCATGAGGGCGGAACTGCCTGAACTGCCCGCGGAGAAAATGGAACGCTTTATGAGCCAGTACGGTCTTCCCCGGTATGACGTTGAGATTCTTGCCGGCGACAGGGCGCTCGCCGGTTACTTCGAAGAGGCTGCCGCGTTCTTTCCTGAGCCAAAGACGGTGAGCAACTGGATCATGAGCGAGTTGCTGAGAGAGCTGAAAGAAGGCAATCTCTCCGCTAAAGATGCACCCTTCGGTCCAAAGCAGCTCGGTGAACTTCTCCAGCTCATAAAGGATGGGATTATCAGCGGGAAGATGGGCAAAGAGATCTTTCCTGAGATTTACAAGGAGGGCGCTTCACCAAAGAGGTACATCGAGGAGAAGGGTCTCGTGCAGATATCGGATGAATCGGCGATTGTCAACACGATCGACAAAGTACTGGCGCAATCCCCGAAAGAAGTCGCGGAATTCAAGGCGGGCAAAGAGAAGCTTCTCGGATTTTTTGTGGGACAGGTGATGAAGGAGACCAAAGGCAAGGCAAACCCGAAACTGCTCAATGAACTCCTGCTGAGGAGGCTAAAGGGCCAATGACGGAGCATATCATCTGGAAGAATAGCCAACTTCATCTTCTTGACCAGCGACTCCTGCCGTTCAAGAAGGTCTACGTGAAGTGTAAGACCCTTCAGGACATAACCAGGGCAATTAAGGACATGACCATCAGAGGTGCGCCTCTCATCGGTATTGTGGCCGCATACGGCGTATTTCTGGGAGTCCGAGAGATCTTGCGCAGGCGAAAGCGGATCACGGAGACCGACGTGAATCAGGTCTACCAGGCGCTCAAAGCCACGCGCCCCACGGCGGTAAATCTGACCTGGGCTCTCGACAGGATGGTCAAAACCTACCTGCAGTACAGGGATTCCGAGGATCTCCCTGATTTCCTGTTGCAGGCCGCCATAACAATCCACGTGGAAGACGTGGAGAATAACAAGAAGCTCTCGCAGTATGGCTCGGAGCTGATCGATGATGGGGATGTCATATTGACCCATTGCAACGCGGGCGCGCTCGCCACGGGAGGTTACGGCACAGCCCTCGGGGTGATCCGGGCAGCACACGAGTCGGGTAAGCGGATCCGCGTGATTGCAACGGAGACGAGGCCGTACCTGCAGGGCGCACGACTTACCGCCTGGGAGCTTCACGAAGACGGGATCGATGTGGAGCTGGTGCCTGACAACCATGTGGGCCTGCTCTGCTGGCGGGGGCTCGTCAACAAAATGATCGTAGGCGCGGATCGGATAGCCGCTAACGGAGATGTGGCAAACAAAGTCGGCACTTACATGCTGGCGCTGGCGGCCCACGAGCACAACATCCCCTTTTTCGTGGCTGCGCCCAAGTCTTCCTTTGACCCTGCCGTTAAGAGCGGCCACCAGATTGAGATTGAGGAGAGACCGGGGGATGAGGTGGTCGTGTTGCAAGGCAAGCGACTTACGCTCAAAGGGGTGAAGGGCCGCTACTTCGCCTTTGACATCACGCCTGCACGGCTTATCACGTACATAATCACGGAGAACGGCGTGATGGACAAGCCGTATAGCAAGTATATCAAGCTCCTTTTTTCCGTCTGACGTGAAGACGATTACGCTGCTGACCGATTTCGGCTTGAAGGACCCTTACGTCGGGGTGATGAAAGGCGTGATGCTTTCTATCAATCCGGACGCCCGCATTGTCGACATAACCCACGAAGTCGAACCACAGGACGTAACGGAAGGCTGCTTTCTCATAAAGGAGTCCTATCCCTTCTTCAGCAAAGGCTCAATCCATCTTTGTATCATCGATCCGACCGTAGGAAGTGACCGCAGGGCCATCGTCCTGGAACACGACGGTCACCTCTTCGTAGGCCCTGACAACGGGTTATTCAGCCTTACCGTCGATAAGCGCAGCCGGGCTTACCAGATTGAGAATAAAAGGTATATGCTCAAGGAAGTGTCCGATACCTTCCACGGCCGGAACATTTTCGCACCCGTTGCAGCCCATCTTTCTCTCGGACTCGACCCCGCGGTGCTTGGAAGAAAGGTGGATGATCCTGTTCTGCTTCCTGGCTTACATCCAAGCACTAAGGGCCATACCTTGACAGGTAAGGTAGTGCGGTTTGACCGGTTCGGTAACGTGCTCTCTAATATCTCAATTGAATCGTTCAACAGGTTTGTTAAAGGAAGACCTTTCCAGATCCGGCTGCACGATATGCGATTCGAAACGCTTTACAGAAGTTACTTCGAGGACCCGTATACGTGTGTCGTAGGAAGCTCGGGCAATCTGGAATTCGGCCTCTTCGGGGGAAACCTCGCGCAGGATAAGTCAATAAAAAAGGGTGACGCAGTAACCGTCACCCCCCTACGCCGCTGAACTTTCTCCCTCAAACCGCTCTCTTTCTTGTATAAGTTATGCCAATTTGCATTCAAGATGGACGACCCAGCCTTCGGCCGGGTACCCCGGGCGCTCCGAGGCCTGGGCTACGGAGGCGTAGCTGGCGCTACGTCGCGGAACCAACTGTTCGTGCGGGGCACCCGGGTGCACCCAAGACTCTCTTCCCGGGTCGCCGCAACGAAGGTATACGCTTGAAGGCAAATTGGCATGCTACTGAACCACGACCTGATGGTGTAACAGATAATAGATGAGCACAACGAGGCCGGCAATGACGAGAAGGCTGATGACGATGCCGAATCCATCCTGGCCGACCCGCACGTCATTCAGCCTTTGCGCCAGCTGGTGAATCTGCTGGTCGCTCAATTGGGCAAGCCTTGCTCCGACCTCTTCCGCCGTGAAGCCGAGATCGACAAGCCGCTGATGAACCAGTCTCGTCTCGAGCGCCATCCGGGCCGTGTGCAGATCGAAGGTTCTGTCGCTACCCGTCGTCTTCATGGTCTCAGAGGACAAGAACGAAGCATTTACGGAGGGCACCACGCCGATCACAACCATGGCGAGCACAAGATAACAGGTAATCCATTTCCTCATATGTTTTTCACCTCCCTTCGGTTACGGATGAGCGCTTCTCGGTAATCTTCTCCAGCGTATCCCGGAAGTCACCCGATTCGGGACTCAGTTCCACGGCCTTTTGAGCAAGTTTCTCCGCCTCTTCGAGATGCTCGCCGCGCGTGTAGTAG
>JADGQN010000507.1 GCA_017881765.1 Syntrophobacterales bacterium
ATCGCCTGGCCCTCTGCATAGAGATCCTCGAAGGTGATTACGATCTCGCCGCCGCCGTTCTTATCCGGCCCCGGCATACGCAGCCTCCTTTCGAGAACGATCTTCCGATGGAACGAGCCGCCTGTTCCTGGTCAACCGCTGCCACTGGCGCTGCGGCGGTGGCCCGATGCGAGTGGTAACCACAAGTAGCTATTCCTTGGCCCCAACCATTAGCCCTTTTAAAACTCTTTGCAATAGCCAGTAATCTGACTACCATACCTGGTGAGCCCTAAGAATACCAAGTAACTCCTTGGAGCGTTCGTTTCGCAATATTCCCGTGGAACCAGTACCAGAACGTCTCCAGTCTGTTCATCCCGCACAGCACCATAGCCTTTCGGGGCGGTGGGTATCACTGACCTCGGACCTGTTAGGCTTGCTATCGCTTGGATGTAACTATCCACGGCAGATGATGCATGAGCGTTTGCCGCCGCTGCCATAACGATAAGACATACAATCACGAGAACCTTTTTCATTTCCCTTCCTCCTTCGCCAGCCCTTGCATACAGAGAGTGACCTTCCCTTAAAAGCGTAACGGGGATACTAGGGGATAACAATCGGTCAACGGTCTATTTCGATGCGGTGGAACGACTTAATACTATCGGCCTACCAAAGCGTCTTCAAGGCAGGAAAAGAAGGGAACATCGAGAAGAATAGGCAGAGGAAGCTCTGTTATTCATTGTCGCTACCGTGGAAAAAGCCCGATGCCTGACACCACGGCTGAGCCTCTGCTCTGAAAACTGTTTCCAAGGTGAGCTACCAAAGCACGGACGCTGCCGTCACGATCTCAAGGATCGCTTGCCATACTGCACGTATGCGACTACACTTCTTTAAGGGGCCTGGACTCAAGCAGCGCCGTTGAAATCTTATCAGGAGGCAGATATGGTACGTCATGTCAGGATAGCAGCTCTCTGTGCAGTACTTCTTGTTGCTCTGGCAGCCACAGCATCGGCACAATGCACCGTGGCGGCTTACTTTAGTCCCTATGATGATGTTGAAGTCCAGGTCGTGCAGAGGCTCACAGAAGCCACGACTTCGGTAAACTGCTCCCTGTACGGCATTACAAATATCACCATAACGAAGACGCTTAAAGAACTCCTGGGCAAAGGGGTAACAGTCAAACTCTGCCTGGACAAGACGCAGAGTGCTGGCAAATACGACACCCATCAACAGTTAGCAGATGCCGGGGCTGACGTGGTGATAAAGAAAACGGGTGTCCTGGAGCACAATAAGTTCTGTGTCATCGACGGCAGCCGGGTCATCATGGGGTCTTGGAATTACTCCAATAATGCCCAAAAGCAGGATAACCGATGGTGGATCTCTCCGGCTGCGATGCCATCGTAAAGCAATTCTCAGATGCATTTCAAAGGATATACGAGAGGGATAAGTGAAGCTGAGGTTATAAAAGAGGGGGCTGATAGACAGGGGGGTTATCAGCTATGAACACATGGCTGAGCAGGGTGTATAAAGTGTGGACTCCTTCCTGTACTGTTGTTTTTACAGTCTTCGCCGATGATAAACCATTTCAGATGCAAATCGTTAATCCGGGCGTGAAAACCAGGGCCACAGGTAATCCCCCCTTGACATCTCGTAAATAGGGACTATTCATAGGTCATGGGGAGAGAAAATTCAGGAAAGAACGCTCGCCTATCTCAAACCCACATGAGCGAACAAAGGAGGCATTATGCCGAAAGAGCCGATAAGTCCTAAAGGGAAACGCTTTGAACACATCATCCTCCCGGAGGTAGAAACGTTGTTGTCTATTCAAACGGCCCCTAATGCCGTTTGCCATCTTCGTCACGACGAAGTAAAGGATCACCACTTACAGCTTGATGCCGACGACCGTGGCGTCGTCCGCTTTCATGCCAAGGCGCCCAAAGGGTCGCAACCCATTGACCTCCACCTGGACTGCACAGGCGAAGACGGAAAGAAGACGACCTATACGATCGCACTCCGCGGCGACACATGTCCCGGAGCACAGACAAGCGCGAATGAAGCGGAGGCATCGCCTGCCGGGCACGGGAAGACGCGCGCTCCGCTTCACGGCGATCTCCTGGCCCTTTCAAGCCAGGAGCTGGTAAAGCGTGGTTATCCTCCACGTCCGGATCCCGCGATGTCTCCCGCCCGTTACGCGCGTTGGGCCCGCAGAGTCTCCCAGCCGTTCACGGTAGTCGAACCCAGGCAGGTGCCTCACCCGGGGGTCTCTTTCGCGGGACCGCGAATGCAGCGGAGACCGCACCTGCCACCGATACTTGCCTCCCCAACTCTTCCGCTCCCGCCACCGGTAGTGCGGTCGATGTTCAATGCGAGTTCCAACACCTGGAGCGGAGCCTTCGTCACCAATCCCGCGGCGCAGTTCTTCTGGATCGAGGCGGATTGGCACGTACCCGGAGTCTTCAGCGTGACGAACGGCCCGATCTATTCAGCAGCCGCCGAGTGGATCGGTCTTGACAACAGCGGGACGGATCTGTTTCAGGCCGGTACGGACTCGGAGTGCTTCTATTTCTTTGGCTGGACTTTCACGAACTATTGGATGTGGATCGAGACACTGCCATTCGCCCCCTGGGGATTGCCGAACTTTCCGGTTTCTCCCGGCGATTCGGTCAGCGTTGACATCTTCGTCGCGGACCAATACGGCAACACCTGGTTCCAGAACGGCAGCAACGGCGGCTTGACGCGGGCTGATAACAATGTCTGGTTCATGATCTACAACTACTCGAAGGGCTTGTCGTATTGGGGAACGCTGCCCACGGGGCCGGAGAACCTGGGCGGCCTGCAAAGCACCGGTTACACCGGCACGACGGCCGAATTCATCGTTGAACGCCCAAGCGATCTCAACAGCGGGAACGCCTATCCTCTTGCGCTGTTCGGTGCGGCCGTGATGGATAGCTGCTGGTATGGCGACTCCGAATACGGGCTCAGGCCGTGGCGGCTCGGCGCCGACGGCTCCACGCCGTTCGACGGGAACCTGACGTACCTCAACATGCAGGATTCTTCAAACTTACTGGCCTTACCGATCAGCCTTCCGGATCCGACAAGTCCCGGGGGTTACGAGATCATGTGGCTCTGGGTGAATTACCAGTAAACGTGCAGTGACGCACGGAGGCCAAAGGATGACAATACTTTTAACCAATTTTTTCAAGCTTTCTCAGAGATCCTTGTGCTCAAGGAGGATAGCACACCAATTCATTGGCAGGAGATTTGGG
>JADGQN010000508.1 GCA_017881765.1 Syntrophobacterales bacterium
ATCGCAGCCTGGATCTCCGCGGGGTTCAGGCCGGCCATGATCTCATCCAGCAGCAGGATCCTTGGCCTGGTGGCCAGGGCCTTACCCAGTTCGAGTCTCTTTCGATCTATGAGGCCCAGACGACCTGAGATAACGGAACGTTTTTGTTTCAACCCTATGAAATCTAGAACCGCGTCGGCTTCAGCCCCGGCCTGCTCCAGCGTCTTAGCCGGTTTACTCCCGTAAGCCCGCGAGAGTTTTACATTCTCCAATACAGTCAACAGTGGAAAGGGGCGGGTGATTTGGAAGGTCCGCGCTATACCCATCTGACAGATTGTTGGAGAATTGAGAGAGGTTATATCTTTGCCGTCAAGCTTGATTATGCCCCTGTCCGGCTTGTAAACGCCGGCTATCATGTTGAATACGGTGGTCTTTCCCGCACCGTTCGGGCCGATGAGCCCGAGTATCTCTCCTTCGTTGAGACAAAAGCCTACGCCGTTTACAGCCTTAACGCCCCCGAAGGATTTGTACAGATCATTTGCCTCTATCAATGGAGTCATATCGCCCGAGCGTATCAATCTTCAAGTGGACTGCTCTTGGCTATCCCGCTTGCCTCTCACCGCCTCCATGGCGGTCTGGGAAATGCCAGAGGAGCCGAAGCCTGCTCTTTCGGATAGACCAGTTCAACCTTGCCATTCTGCCACTGCGACATGGTGTTGGTATATTTCCCTTCTCCCCTGCCATTAGGCTTGAATTTCATGGGACCCATAACGGTCATCGTGTTGGTTGCCGCTATCGCGTCTCTAATTTTCTCCTTGTCCAACGTGCCCGCTCGTTGTATTGCATCGGCCAGTATTTGCATGGTAGCGTAAGCCGTGCCGGCGGGCGCTTGCGGATAGTCGCCATACGCTGCTTTGTAATCCTCGTTAAGTTTCTCAACTCCGGGCAGCTTTAGATGATAATCCCAACCGGCCGAATGGCAGACGTAATCCCCATCCTTGCCGAGATTGGTCGCCCAGGTCGGATCATCAACTGCTCTGACCATATAAATGAAGGTCGGAGCCCAATCAAGTTCCTTCATCTGCTTTATGATTCGGGCGCCTTGAGGCGGGGTGGGGACCGTGTAGAGTATCTCTGCTCCCGCCGACTTAGCTTTCGTGATGAGAAACGAGAAGTCCGTTGCAGCGGGCGCATACGATTCGTATGTCACGATTTTGTAGCCCTTCTGCGCCGCTATCTCCTTCGTATATTTTCCCGCTCCGATCCCGACTTCCTCCTGTATCTCGAAATAGGCAATTTTGTTCGGCCTCTGGTTTTGGGGAATGGTGTCGAGGGTATCGAACATTACCGCAGCCTGATCTCTTTCGCTGTAGAAGGGTGTGAAGCTGAATTTGTAGCCTTTTTCAAAAGGCGCTATGCTCGTCATCACCGGGGCGATTATCGGGATTCTGTATTTCTCAGCCACCGCGAGTTGCGGGATGGTAAGAGCGCTGTTGTGACCTCCGAGGAACACGTCAACCTTGTCAACGGAATAGAGCTTTTCCATGCGCGCTACGCCTTTTGTCGCATCAGTCTCATTGTCCAGCATGATGATCTCCAGCGGGATCTTTTTGCCGAATTCCTTGACGTAGACTCCTCCATCCTGATTGATGTGCTTGAGGGCTATCTCATAGCCTTGCTTGACCCGTTTTCCCGCCTGTGCGAGGCCACCCGTGAGACAGTTACTCACGCCGATTTTGATCGTCTTGGGAGCCGGAGGAGCCGCAATCGTCATGCCGTAGAACAGAAACACCGAGGCAACAACCCCAACGATAGCTGCCGCCCTGCCTGCCTTTCCTTTCATTTTCATGGTGACCTCCTGTTTGTCTGTTGCCTCACTACTCGCCAATTACCTTCAGTTCTCGTCCGCTCGTCTGCAGGAGCTCGGGACCCTCGTTTGTGACAAGGAAGGTCTCGCCTATCCAGACCCCGCCCCCGGACGGCAGCAACAGATGCGGATGGAGCACGATGATCATATTGGCCGCGAGCTCCACGTCTTCGTTAGCGTCGATAAGAGGACGCTCGAATATGTCGAGGCCTTGCGAATGGCCCGGATGGAGCCCCATCTTGTGACCGCTTTCCTCGATTGCCGTGACGATGGTTCGGAAGATATCCCTGGCTTTCGTCCCCGGGCGAAGCAAGGCTTTCGCCTTGTCCTGCACTACGAGGCATGCGGCGTAAGCTGCCTCCACTTCTTTCGTGGGCTTGCCCAGGTAGAACGTTCGCTCGAGCTGCGTGTAGTAGCCCCCCGGTCCGGAGATTTCCGCGTTAAAGAGGACTACGTCACCGGGTTCGTAAGTGTCGAATGCGAGGTCGAGGAACTTGGCGACCGGCTTCGGGTCCGCGGACATCATGAAGTAGGTATTCTCCGCTCCGCGCTGCCTCACCGCGTGCTCGACCTCGAGAAAGACGTCGGCCTCATACCGGCCGGGACGCACCAGGCTGGAGAAGACCTGAAAGGCCGTATCGGTTAGTTCCGCTGATTTTCTGATCCACGTCAGCTCTTCTTCAGATTTGGTCCATCGCGCCTCATCGAGGATGCCGCTCGCGTCTATAAGCTCCACGCCCGGCAGGGCGCTCGTCAACTGCACGTAAAATTCGGCAACCATGGTCTTCAGGCCGCACAAGCCTATCCGCTTGAATCCCATCTTCTTCAAGAGCTGCGCGGCTTGCACGCCCGTCGACCCTGTAACGGCCTCAAGGCCCAGGAAGTGCTTGACGAGGAGCGCCCGTTCGCCTGTTCTCGCGAGAAATAGGGGCGTTCCTTCCAAAGGGAAGACAAACACCTCTCCGCCGAAGGGCTCCGCCCAGTTCGTCAGGTAGCGCAGATAGCCGCCGGCCGCAACGAACCGAATGCCCGAGACGAGCAGGACCTCCAGTCCTTTTTCTTTCATTTTCGCTCGAACTACATCGTACCGGCGCCGAAGCTCTTTCTCGGACAATCGTTCTGTGGGTGAGAGCACGAGTCCACCCCCTGCGTTGTTATTTGGAGCTCTTAGTCGTTATTGAATTCTCATAGAGCAGATATTTCCGGATATAATCCATGTTCAATTCCATGCCGATACCGGGACCCTCAGGCTTATAGAGCACGCCGTTCCTCATGGGCGGATTGATATGGTCGGTAATGCCTTCTTTGATATCGTCGGTGCTGTAACCGCCGTGCACGTTGTAGATACCGACGATCTCGTCCGCGAATTTCTTGGGACGAGAGGCAAAGGACC
>JADGQN010000123.1 GCA_017881765.1 Syntrophobacterales bacterium
ACGTGATCGTGCTTTACATGGCGGGCCACGGCGACATGGTGGGCAGCGAGTGGTTCTTCATCCCCTATGACGTGACAACACCGGAAGAAGAAACGGTCGTCAAAAAACTGGGTATATCCGCCAAAGAGATCACAGAGGCACTTCGCTCTTTTAAGGCCCAGAAGATCTTCGTCATTCTCGATGCGTGCAAGTCGGGCGGCCTCATTTCAGGAATAACCGGGCTGAGGGGTTATGAAGACAGGAAGGTGATGAAACAGCTCGTCCGATCGACGGGGACCTATGTCGTGTCTGCCTCCACGGATAAGCAGTTCGCCGCCGAGTTGAAGGAACTGAGCCACGGAGTTCTTACCTACACCATGCTTGAAGGCCTTCATGGGAAGGCGGGCGCAGGAAAGGTGACGGTAGAAGGTCTCATCCAGTACGTGAAGGAGCGCCTGCCGGAGCTGACCGAGAAGTACAGGGGCACTCCCCAGTGGCCTGTCAGCTGGGGTGCAGGAATGGATTTCCCCCTTGCCCTGTACTGACCATAAAAAGCACTGATAAAGGATTGTTCAATCGATGAGACTGGGCGAGCTGTTCCTGAAGGGCCGTGAGTGGGGCATGGGCTACGTGCTGGCTGCATGCACGGCGGTAAAGAATAGCCACTGGAAGCACTGGGACGGAGAAAAGAAGCGTTCCTTTATCATCAATGTCTGCGTCGGCATCGTTATTGCCGTCATCTTTCAGATCCTCTCTCACGGACATACGATGGAAAAGGGCCTTAACACGGCCATGGACGGACTTATCCGGAAAGAGACTACGGCCCTGCTCGCTTCCTCAAAAAGGTGTATGGAAGGGAGCGAGGCTGCCCGGAGTGACTGCGCGGTCGTACGGAGTAAGTTCTCCCAAAAAGTGATCTTTATCGATATTGACCATGACACCTATCTGCGTTGGGGAGAGCCTCTCCTGATGCCCAGAGATAAGCTGGCCCATTTCCTTCGCCTCGCTGACAAGAATGGAGCCCGCGCGGTACTATTCGATATCCTTTTCGACTACCCCTCGCCCAGACCCGCCGAAGACAGGGTCCTGCGCAAGGTGCTCGAAGAAATGACCCGGAACCGCTCCCCTCTTCACGTGGTCTTCCCTACCCTGACGAGCAGAATCGACGGGACCTTGAAAAAAGGCGTCTTCGATGGATTGATTGACACGAACCCCAACTTCCACCGGGGCCTGCCGTATGTGGCCTTTTCGCGCGCCGACCGCGTCGTGCGCTACCTCCGCTATTATGAGGTCACGAAAGGCCCGGATGGAAAATCGCGCGTTCTGTGGAGCACGTCTTTACTCTCCGTGGTGCTTTTCACCGGTGACGCTGAAAAGCTCGCAAGCCTCGAGGAGAAAATTCTCCGTGACCGGGAACAGAAAAGGGATGAGGCCTATACGCTGTCCCTCTCAACCGGAGGCACGCTCGACATCTCTAACCACGAGCTCTTCTCGAATAGAATACGGTTTTCCCTGATCCCCCCGGGCGTCCTCGACAGTCAGGGCAACCTCTTCACGGAGAGGGTACTGCCCGACGAGTTGGAAGCGTTACAGTCGGAACTGCGAGACAAAATCGTTGTGATCGGCACATCCAGCGCTGACAAGGAGGGGTGGTACGTAACACCCGTTGGCGATATGCCCGGCATGTACATTATCGGCAACGGCATCAATATGATGCTGGGTGGGTGGCAGGTGCGCGATGCCCCACGATGGGTCGGAATCATCCTGCAGGGACTTGTCATCATCTTCGCCGCATTCATGCTCGTCAACTTCAAGGGCCGCACAATGCGGATCGTCAGTATGCTTCTCATCGCGTGCCTGGTTTCTCCCGCTACCTATTATTTTTACCGTGTGTATGGGATCTTCATCAATTCCGCCCAGCTCTTCTTCAACTCCCTTATGCCCGTGCTCGGCATGGGGTGGGACAAGATGTTCACAAAAAAGAAGGCTGCGAGTGGAGAGAAGCAGTGAGGCAGAGACAAGCACCCGCTCGCATCCTGACACTCGGGGAGACTATACCAATTCGCATTCACGCGGACGACCCAGCCTTCGGCCGGGTACCCCGGGTGGCAGCGAGGAGCCCCACCCGCAAGCGGGTACCCGGGCGTACTAGAAGTACGTCGAGGAGAGCGATAGCGAAGCATCCTGTAAGGACGTAGCAACAACGAAGGTATACACGTGAAGGCGAATTGGTATTACTCCTTCCCGGCGCGATAACTGTAATAACGCTCCCGCAATGCAGTAAAGGCCTCTTCCTGCTCCTTCGTAAGCGTAAACCGGGAATCGCGAAGGAGCTGGAAGCTCAACCAGTAGAGGTCCAGGGTTTCGGGGTAGAGATCGCTGATCATCTGGAGATAGGCTGCCTTCCTCACTACTGCTTCCGCCCCGGGCAGTTTCTCCTTGTCGATGTCTGCAAGCCCCTGAATAACCTGTTCCTCCAACTCTTTTTTCAGGACACTAGCTGTAAACCTTCTTACGACTGCGTCGTCTCGTAACTGCACTGAGTAATTCTCTCCCGGTTTCAGCGGCAATCGTTCGGGCGCAAGCACTATTTGTTCATTCCCTCCCACCGGCATCTTGACGATTTCCTTACCGTCCGCAGCCAGGATGGCAAGAGACGTGATCTGCATGCCGTCGTGAGAGATAAGCATCGGGTAACCCGGAAGCAGGGTGACGCGATCAGGAATGGCGGACCGGTAGCGGGGATCCCTGGTAACCGCTGACGTGACCCGGTACTCCGCGGGTCGCACAAAGTCCTGGAAATACTCCTTCGCGGCTCCGGCGTAACTCTTCGCCTGAAACGTCTCGGGCTTGTCGGCGACAGCCTCCAGGAACGTTTCGCCGCGAGACGCCCCCTTCACATACGGAGCCCACTTGATCTTCAGCGCTTTGACGGAGGGTTTCTTCCGTATCACGTCCCCCAGGTAAATCTGCCGCCGCTCGTCACAATCATAGGACTTGCCAAGATGAGTGATCTGGCAGTTATCCTCATAGCCGCTCAATATGATTCCGACGTGGTTCTGAGCATGCGCAGCGGCGCCCTGCATGAGCAAGCAGGCGACAAAAATGATAAGAAGGCGAGTCTTCATTCCTCAAGTCTAGCGCCGACGGCTCTTTGTGTCAAACGATTGTTATGACGCCGCTTTCTGCGCTTCAATCCAGTCTTCAATCTCGCGCTCAAGAAGAGCAAGGGGAAGCGGCCCGTTATCGAGGAGAGCGTTGTGAAACGCGCGAAGATCGAACCGGGAGTGTAATTCGCGCTCCGCCTTTGCCCGCAACTGCCTAATCTTCAGCTCTCCGGTCTTGTAAGCGAGAGCCTGGCCCGGCCAGACGATGTATCGATCCACTTCAACGGCGATGTCCTGCTCCGTTTTGGCCGTGTTCTCCTGCATGTAGTCTATGGCCTGCTGCCGCGTCCAGCCGAACTGGTGTATGCCGGTATCGACCACCAGCCGGCACGCCCGCCACATCTCATACGTAAGCTGCCCGAATCTCGAATACGGATCAGCATAGAACCCCATACTCGAACCAAGGCTCTCAGCATAGAGTGCCCAGCCTTCAACATAGGCAGTGTAGGAAGCGTTGCGCCGAAAATCAGGCAGGTGGCGCAGCTCCTGAGCCCTCGCGATCTGCAGATGATGTCCCGGCACCGCCTCATGCAGTGTAAGGGCCTCCATTTCAAAGGTCGGCCGCATGTCGAGGCGATACGTGTTGACGAGGAAGTATCCTGCCCGTGAACCGTCGGCTGCGCCGGGGTAGTATTGGGCCGTCGTCTGGCTCGGCGCCTCGTAGTCAGGGAAAGCGCGTACTCCGTATGGTGTCCGTGGCAATTCAGCGAAAAGTTTCGGTAACTCCGCGTCCGCGCGCTTTGCGATGTCGCGATAGGCCGTCACCAGGTCTTCTGCCTTCGTATAATAGAAGCGAGGATCGGAACGCAGGAATGAGCCGAACTCCTGCAAAGAGCCTTTAAATCCAGTCTCCTGAAGAACCGAGCCCATCTCCGCGCGGATGCGGGCCACTTCTTTGAGACCAATTTGATGGATGTCGGCAGGTGTAAGCCCGCTCGTCGCGTGCTCAAGCACGCAATGCGCATAATAGGCTTCGCCGTCCGGAAGCGACGAGGCTGCGATCGGACGGTCACCCGCGGGTAAATAGGTCTCCGTGACAAACTCCCGGAATTTCGCCAGGGCGGGAAATACGGCCTCCGCGATATACTTGCGGGCAGCGGATCTCAATTGCGCGCACTCGGCCTCGGGAATAGTGTCAGGCATATGAATCAGTGGGCCGTACAAAGCGCTCTGCTCAATGTCCGATACGAGCTGCCCCTGGATCTGGTCGGGTACGCCGCGGAGCGGTCCGCCTGGCTGAACCCATCCAAGCTCGATCCCGAGCCGCAGCAGGCCAATCACCTGCTCGAGATAGTGAGGGAACGCTGCGAGCCGATGAAGATAGTCGCGATAGTCCTGTGCGGTTCGGAAAGGCGTCACGGATACCAGCTGCGGAAACATCAGCTGTGGGCCCCATATCTGATTGAGGAGCATGACGGGTGGAAACCGCTGGGCTTGAACAGCAAGTTCCAGCTCGAAGAGAAGAAGCGCGTGCGATAAGCGATCCTGACCCGACAATAGTGATCGGTCGATGCCGCGGACTTGCTCCAGCATACGCTTCTCATCGGTCTTGCGCCGCCCGATGGCCTCTAACGAAAGATCGGTGAATCGATCATTGTATCGATTGTCGCCCGTCCACGTGGACAGCTCGGGAAACTCGCGGAGCTGCCTCTCCCAATACTCTCGCTGCAGTGCGTCAAAATCCACATCCGCATCGGTCTGCTTCTCCGTGCGATCCATCTCATCCATCCTCGGTCCTCCTTGTGCACGCTTCTCTTTATTTCTCCGTTTATTTCTTAATGTACACCCGGAAACAACCATGCGCAAATCGAGCGGGCAAAAGGTTCAGTCAGGCCTTTACCAGGAACTTGACTTCAAAAACAGATTCAAGTAGATTGAACTCCTGTACGTACAATAAATTATCGTGAGGTTACAATGAGCGTTTCGAGAAGGGATGTTGTAAAAGCTGGTGGAGCCCTTTTTCTGGGTATGCTGGGAGCAGGTTCTGTGGCTAAGCCAAACACCCTACTCGGAGCAAGTGAAGCCCAGCAGGGACCCGGGCTGGACCTTCCATGGCCTTATAAGAAACTGAACCCCGAGGCGGCTGCCGAGACCGGTTATTACGGGTATTACGCCGGTGCGTGTTGCTTTGGAGCGTTTGAGGGCATTATCAGCGAGCTGCGCAAAGAGGTCGGACATCCGTATACCATGATTCCCACCGCCATGATGGTATACGGAGAAGGAGGAGTGGCCGGTGTCGGGACCCTCTGCGGCGCGCTGAATGGTGCAGCCGCGGCAATATTTCTTGTAACGGGTGGCATGGACAAGAAGATGAGAGAGCCTGCGTTTGCAATTACAAAAGAGCTTTACACCTGGTACGAGCAGGAGGCACTTCCCGATTACAAGCCGAAGGCACCCAGGTTCGAGATCGCCAGGTCGGTTTCGCGGTCTACCCTCTGCCACGCCTCAGTGAGCAGGTGGTGCAAGGTATCCAAGTTCAAGTCTTTCTCGAACCAGAGGTCAGAACGGTGCGCATGGCTTACGGCCTCTGTGGCCAAGCACACGGTCGAGCTGTTGAACAGTTATGCCCAAGGAACGTTCAAGCCTGTCCATGCGCTGTCAGCCGATGTCCAGTCATGCAGGCAGTGCCACGATCAAGGAGGCGCACTCGAGAACACGCGGGGAACGATGGACTGCGGGGGCTGCCATTTTACTCCGCGCACCAAGCACCCGAAGATATGATCCCTGTTCCCCCATTCTTACAGCGACCGCCCCGGGAGAACACGACCGGCGCACAAAAGGGTGCCCACCGACGCTCGCTAAATCTAAGCCTTCAGGCTTAACCCCTTGGGGCGACAAAAATTACCCCATTTGGCTGATTGACTTGCATTTCCCCTGAAGCTACCATTGTGAGGGGACATATCGGCCGCAAGGACTGATATAGGCAAAACGGGCTACTGATGAAGACACCACACGAGATGATCATAGTGATGTTTCAACGTTCAGTTTTTGCCCTCACCTTCGAGACGGAGGAGATCCTCGGCTACCGTTCAGGCCCGCAGGGCGAGGTGCTGCGCGCCCTTTCCATCAATCTGAAACAATGGACCGTGGAATACGAATTGAGGCAGACGGGACTGCCGACTAAACGGCGTGTCGAGTATTCCGCCAACCTGGCGCACCTCGTAGAAAAACTGCCTCTCACGGTTAACTCCTTTGACCTGAAGTTCCAGGGTCTGAAGCTCACCGAGGAGGAAGCGGCGATTGTGCGGGCCAGAAACCGCGTGCCTCGCGCCGAAACCGAAGATCCCTGGGACCTGACCAACTACTACAAGAAATCCCGCACCGGAGAACAGCAGGGAGAGTCCGGCCTCAAGCTGGTGGATGAGAAGTTCAAATAGCCTGAAGTTCGCCTTTGCCTTGAGTAGCTAGGTTGCCGCCTTGCGGAATGCCGGTGTCATTGGCGAGAAATAGATTGAGGCCATTATAGCGCCTGCCAATAGCAGGTCAAGGTACAAACATAACGCGGCGGTGCCGTATATGATCGTTCCTCCCGCAAGAGTGGCGCTGATGATCGTCCACAGCCACAACCCAAGATAGAGGTGGCGCGCCGGTCCCCAGAACGCCATCAGCCCCACTGCTGCGCTAAATCTGAGGAACAGCACTAATCTGTGCACTTCACTTTGTCCGATCTGCAGAATAGTCTCGGAGTGGAGCAGACTGTTCAGATAGGTTTTGATATCCACAGGCGCGGATTCGCTCGCCAGCGTTCCCAGTTTGATACACAGGAACGCCAAAACCAGTTCGACCAAAACTAATGTGCGGAAGAGTGCCTTCGCCCGTCGTGATAAGGGTGACGATGAGGTCTCGTTTGGCTCCCTGTGCTCCTCCCTCTTCTCCTCCGCTTTCTGAGGCACAGGAGGCTCCGGCTCCTCTTCCTGCTTCTCTTCCGGCTCCTCCTGCTCGTCGACGGTATCATCAGGCGATTGCTCCTTTATGAGGTCGCAAAGCAGGTCTCTAGCGTTCTCCTCTTCGCTCTTTTCCACCTGTACCTTTACCATGTTGAGGCCCCTAACCGAGCCGATGCCAAGCATGATGCCTTGCCCTTCTTCTCCTCTGACAAAAAAAGGAATGTCGGCGTTCTCAAGCCAGGATTTTGCGGCCCCTACGAGTAAAGGGTCGTCGGTTTCGAGGACGGTCACAAGGTTATCAGGATCAGGCACATCCGAAACAGGTTCCGGCGGCAATTCATTGACAAGCGGGACCTGACAGTCAGCGCATCTATCGAATCCTTCTCGATACTCGGCGCGGCATTGGGGACAGAACACTATGAGTCTCCTTCACACATAGATTGTAAAGCATAACCTCACTGGGGCCGGCTGCATATCAAGGTGTGGCCCTTCCGGCCGCGAATGCAACGATCGACTCCATGTACTGCTCCTGACCTCTCTCGAAAAGGTCGTTGTGGCCGGCACCGGGGACGAAGAGTGAGTACTTCTGTGCGGCGCCGGAGAGAGCGTAGAGTGCCCTTCCCTCCGTCGCCGGGATGATCTCGTCATCTTCGCCATGGATGATCAGGGTTGGAATCCGTACTTCCGCGATTTTCGCGTCGTTGCCGAAACCCACCACGCTTTCGACGTCTTTGAACAGGTGCGTAACGCCCAGTCGCGCGAGTTGCTTCTGCTGGCTGGCAAAGCCGCTTTCCACGATCAATCCCTGAAGGAGTTGCTGGTAGCGATAAGCCACCTCTATGGCCGGGGCACTTCCCAATGACCGGCCCATCACAAACAAGTCACCCCCGAAACCGCCGCCGCTAAGGAAGGTGACGAACCCTTGAAAGAGGGGCCGGGCATCTCTGATCATCGCGCTACAACTGGGCCTGCCGTCGCTGGACCCGTAACCGCGATAATCAGCCACGAACAGGTTTATTCCGTGTTGCTGGTATAATGGCGCCACGTAGTCATAGTCTGCGGCTATCTCCCCGTTGCCGTGGAAATAGAGGATATTCGGCGAATCCTTGGCGGCCGGATAGAACCGGCACCCGATGGAAATGGATTCGGCAACCTGAACGAAATGAGCGGCTCCGTTATGCGGCCCCGGCTCTTCGGGATCTTCCCGGCGAGGGAAAAACAGCCGATAGATGATTTCCGGCCGATCCATCAGTTCGATGTTTTTGTCGAATTCAGTCATCGCCGCCTCCTGGCGGGCTGCATCTCAGAATCGTACCAAAGGTCGCGTTTGTTGGCAAGCAAAAGAGGTAAAAAAATTATGCTATGCTGAGTCATGCACGTCGAAGCTCAGAAGCCAGGATCATCCTACGGCTACGCCATTGTCGCCGCCTGCTTTCTCATCGAGGGATGCGGAATAGGAGCATATGTCGCTTTCAGCGTCTTCTTTAAGCCGTTGGTTGCGGACCTCGGCTGGTCCCGGGCCATGATTTCCGGAGCAACCTCCCTGGCCTATCTGATGATGGGCGCACTCGGCATCGTGGCCGGGAGTCTGAACGACAGGTTCGGTCCGCGCATAGTTATGACGGTTACCGGCATCGTCTGCGGTATAGGCTACTTCCTGCTCTCACAACTCAATTCAGCCTGGCAACTCTACGTATTCTAGGGTTTCGTGGTAGGCATAGGCCTCAGCTCCGCCGATGTGATCCCCTTAACCGTCACGGCCCGCTGGTTTGTCCGCCGGCGGGGGATGGTGACCGGCCTCATCAAGGTGGGCACCGGGAGCGGGCAGTTGGTCATGCCTTTACTGGCGGGCGCATTCATTATGAGCTATGGATGGCGCTTCGCCTTTATCTGCCTCGGCATCGTCGCGCTGATAGTCTTGATCGGCTCGGGCCAGTTGCTACGCAGGGACCCGGGTCGCAAGGGAAATTTGCTGGATGGGCACCACAAGCCGGTTCAGGCCCAGATGAGTGCGCCGGAGGGTGGACTCTCCCTGCGGGAGGCAGCCCGCACGCCTCAACTCTGGATGCTCTGCATCATCATCTTCCTGGTAATGAACTGTTTGCTCACTATATTGATGTATGTTGTCCCGCATGCCAGTGATCTCGGGCTTGATGCGATCAAGGCCGCGGGTGTTGTATCGACCGTCGGAGGGGTGAGCATGTTTGGCCGGCTGCTGACCGGGCTCCTCGTTGACAGGATCGGTACCAGAAAATCGATGGCCATATGCTTCATTCTCTTGATTGTCGGCTTCCTTTGGTTGCAGGTTGCCCGGGAGGCGTGGATGCTTTATCTTTTCGCAGCGATTTATGGCGTGGCCCATGGCTCCTTCTTCACCTTGATTTCACCCACCGTCGCCCGATTGTTTGGCATTGACTTTCACGGCGTTCTCCTTGGAATTGTTCTGTTCAGCGGTAACCTGGGAGGAGCCATAGGTCCGGTCGTGGCAGGCTATATTTTCGATCTTACCCGCAGTTATCAGCTGGTCTTTCTGCTGCTGGCCGCTGTCTGTAGTGTCGCGCTGATGCTCACTCCCTTTTTGAAACCCGCCGTTCAAAAATCGTGAGACTGAGATGGAGGCGAAGTGCGGCGGATTTTTTTAGGAGATCGACTTCACCGTTCGTTGAGGTCGTGCGATAATGTCAAGAACCGGCCCTTGCTGAATGTGGAGGAACCATCCGTCTAATCAGATTTCTCTCTCCAGACCCTCGTAGACTATTTCGAAGGTTTCCAAAGCAACATCATTACCCTTGCCGTTGAAATCAGGCGCCTGGTATCTGGCGGGCCATGCATTAAGCAGGTTCCAGCGAGCCATATCATTTCCCTGCAAATCAGAAGCAATTATGGAGATCTTTTTGGGCTCGACTTTCCCGTCAATGCCCGACTTGAACCATTCATAGAGTTCTTTCGAGTTAGTAAGCCCATAGCTAAGGATCAGCGTTCCGTATTTCGGCAGTCCTCCGAGCTGACGGACCTGAAGAGGATCGGCGCCTTCACGGTATTCGATGCATTCGATTGCCGCCCCGATACCCGATATCCGACAAGGGGTTGCCTGCACGATGCCGTCTATCTCGACTCTGAACTTGCAATTCCTCAAAGGATCTTTACGGCTGACGATCATAAGTATTCCTCCCACGATCAAGATCAGTATGACGATCAACAACAGAAGCAGACCCAACGGATGTCCCATATTTCATATAGTGAAGCAGACAACCATCCAATATGTCAACCGGGGCTAGTTTACTAATTCTGTTTTGTAAGAGCCAACGCGGGCGTCAAAGAAACAGGAGTATTTATCGGTCGCCAGGCCCTTTTGCCTGCGGTGTATCCGGCCTTCCGTCAGGTCCGAGCCTGATCGTACGCACCTCGGGCATACCCTTCCGGTCGGGAGGCAGTAGCCAGTGAATGCGGAGCGTCAAGGATTCCGGAAGCCATTCGATGCCGGGCGGAGTCAGTTCGACGTTGTTTCGGCAACTCTCGACCTTGGCTCGGAACGTCTCTTCCGGGCGTTTCTTTGAAATGGAATAAAAGAGGTTCTTATGCGGTAGCACTTTCGGCTTAAGACCCATGACTCTCTTGATAGGGAGAGCGATCAACCATAATATTCCTTGTGCACATTGTTTCCCAATAAAACCATACTTTCGCGGGAGACAACGAATGCGCCGGTCTTCAGGAAGGAA
>JADGQN010000009.1 GCA_017881765.1 Syntrophobacterales bacterium
AGATCTGCCGCGATATTGTACCATTGCCTCGGCATCTCTTTCTCTTCAAGCATGATTTTTGTGGCCATAGTACCCTCCTTTTTTGTTTTGCCCGGTCAGGCCAGCACGAGACAGGCCGGAACTTGCCAGAAAACGAAAAGGGCCATGAGAGTTGACTCACGGCCCAAAAAAAAACGGCCATGAGCGATGCGAGACCGCTCATGGCCGAGCTTACGGCGGCAGCCTCACATCTTATCGATAGTCCACCACCACCATATTCTCACCGTTTTTCTTTCTGTCTTTCCGAGCACGGTAATTCTTCTACCATAGCACCATTTTTCTTGTCAAGCATCTTTTTAGCCGGTCTGTACTTAGCTCGGAACGGGCATTGCTCCATTCATGTGGTACTATGCGGCTAATGGGGTATCCTTTCTATCCGATAACCTGATTCAGGCATTTTTTGGATACAAAGAAATCGAGAACCTGTTCACAAAGGACCTGCGCAGGAGCAATGTAGGCAGGCCTTTTGCCCCCAAATGCAGAAAACGGACTTGACAAATGGCGAGTGATGACTATATTCTAATAAGAACTGCAGGTAGTACAATAAGAAGACAACCTGTCATGAAGAACGATGCCCCTTCCGAGCAAAAGGGGGCATCTTTTATTCTGGAGAAGACCTCATGGCCATAAAAAACTACGATCAGGTTAAGACTCTCATTGACATCGGGATGGAGAAAGGGTACCTGACACCCGATGAGATTAACGACTTCCTGCCCCAGAACATCTGCTCTCCGGAAGACATAGAGGACATCTTCGATTTCCTCTCCGAGTCGAACATTGACGTCGTCGATACGATGAAGGAGAAGGTCGAGGCGCCTGAGGAAGAGACGCGGGAGTGGGAAGAAGCAGAACGGTTTCCGGCCGAAAAGACCGACAATATAATCTGGGCCTACTTGAAGGACATAGGAAGAGTCTCGCTCCTCACCTCGGAAGAGGAATATGATATTGCCAAGCGGATCGAGGTCGGAGAGAACAAAATCAGAGGCCTGCTCTTCGAGCTGCCCCAGGCTATAGCTGAATTGCAGGAGCTGTCAACACAGATCAAAAAAGATGGTGTGAATATCATCGATGTGCTGAAAAACATCGATGAAATGAATTATACGAAGAAAGACGAAGAGGAGTACAAGAAGAAGACGGTCACGCTCATCAGTTCCTTGAAAAACCAGTTCGAAAAGAGACAGCAGCTGAAGAAGGAGATGAAGAAGACCGACGCCTTCACAAGGAAGCAGCTCGAAAAGAAGAAGAAGGCGCTTGAAGAAAAAATGGAGGAGACGTCGGGCAATCTGAACCTCCACAAAAAGGTGCTTGAAGAGCTCACGCGGAGAATTGTCAAGCGTTTGAAGTTCATGGACGATGCAGAGGCCAAGATCACCAAAGTGAACCTGTTAGAGATGGAGCGGATCGAGCGAGACCTGAAAGTGGTGAAAAACAGGCTGATCAAGGCAAACCTGAGACTGGTCATCAACATCGCCAAGAAGTACCTCAATAGGGGGCTCTCCTTCCTCGATCTCATCCAGGAAGGCAACATGGGTCTGATGAAGGCTGCGGAGAAGTACGACTATCAGAAGGGCTACAAGTTCTCCACCTATTCCACGTGGTGGATCCGGCAGGCGATTACCCGCGCGATTGCAGATTATGCACGGACCATCAGAGTTCCGGTCCACGTGCTCGAAACGATGAACAAGATAACGAAAGTGACTATCTCGCTTTACCAGGAACTGGGGAGGGAACCCACCTTAGAGGAGATATCGCACAAGGCCGGGCTGCCCCTGGAGAAGGTGCGCAAGATCATGAAGGTCTCCAATGAGCCGGTTTCAATAGAGACTCCGATTGGCGACGATGACTCGAAATTGGGCGATTTCATCGCCGATCCGAAGTCCCCGTCACCGTTTGAGGAGCTGGTAGGCATCTCCTGCAAGGAAGAGATAGACAAGGTGCTCTCCACGCTGACACCGAGGGAAGAGAAGGTCATCAGGATGCGGCTGGGAATAGGCGAGAAGACAGATTACACCCTGGAAGAGGTAGGGGATGTTTTCGGCCTCACGCGCGAACGCATCCGGCAGATAGAAGCAAAGGCGCTCAGAAAGCTGAAACATCCGTCCCGGCGGAAGCGGCTGGAGAGCTTTCTCGAATAAAATCATACCGACTTGCCGATAAAAGCCCCGGGACGCCGAAAGGTATCCCGGGGCTTTTTGCTGCCTGCATCGTCCCCGGACACAAAAAACCCTAAAAAGATGTTGACAAAACAGCGGCTTGCCTTTATATTGGCTATATGTGGGAAGGAGTGTTATAAAGTGGGAAGCACTTTCTCCGGACGCTTTGAATATGCCATAGACGATAAGGGAAGGTTGAGCATACCGGCAAAATTCAGGGAGACACTATCGGCCAACTACGATCTGAAGCTGATTCTCACTAATCTGGATGGGTGCATAGTTGCCTACCCGGACAAGGAATGGACAGAAGTTCAGGAACGTATCGCCGGCTCCGGCTCCGTCAAAAAAGAGGCGAGGGCCTTCCTGAGATTTTTCTATTCCGGTGCTTCTGAATGTCCGATAGATCGGCTGGGAAGGATTCTCCTACCCCAGTCTTTGCGGAGTTACGCTGCGATTAAAAAGAATGTGGTAATCGTCGGGATGAATAAAAAGATAGAGATCTGGGCCGACGAGGCTTGGGCCGAGATTGTGAGAGAAGCTACCTCCGATCGGGAGAAGATGATGGACATAGCTTCTGATCTCGGGCTTTGATGGGCAGCACTCATATACCGGTTCTTCTCGACGAAGTTGTGCAGGGTTTGATCAGGCCGGAGTACAGGCTGTTCGTGGATGCCACGGCAGGAGGTGGGAGCCACACATACAATATCCTTAACGCATATCCGAACCTGAGGGCTTATGCAATCGACCTGGATGAAACGGCCCTTGTAGCCGCCAGGGAGCGCCTGGCGCCCTTTCAGGGTAGGGTGACATTGAAGAGAGCAAACTTCAGCGAACTCAAGCAGATCTTGGGCGACGAGGGGATACTAGCCGTCGACGCCGTACTATTTGATCTTGGGGTTTCAACGTTCCAATTAGAAGGGGAGAGGGGCTTCAGCTTCAAAGACACGCATGCTCTTGACATGAGGATGGATCAGCGTCAGCACCAGACCGCCCAGCAAGTGGTCAATTCATATACGTACGAAGCGCTCAAGCGCATCATCGCCGAATACGGTGAAGAGTGGAGGGCAGCGCGGATTGCGGCTGCGATCGTTGCCGAGAGGAGAAAAACGCCGCTGACATCCGCAAGCGCTTTAGCCGACGTTGTGGCAAAAGCCGCCCGGCGTACAGGGAAAATACATCCGGCGACAAAAACCTTTCAGGCAATACGCATGGAGGTAAATCAGGAGTTAAAGAACCTGGCGACAGGACTCGCGGCCGCTATCGACCTTCTTGCTCCCCGCGGTCGCGTGGGCGTCATATCCTTTCACTCCCTCGAAGATCGGATGGTAAAGACTATCTTCAAAGCGGCTCCCGAACTGACCGTTCTCACGAAAAAACCGATACGGCCCGGCAGACCGGAAATTCTGCGGAATAAGAGGTCCCGGAGTGCAAAGCTGCGTATAGCAGAGAAAATTTATGAGGCGGTCGCATGAGAAAACATCGAGAGATTTCGATCAGAGCTTTTAAGAAGCAGCAGAGCAAGGACTCCTTATTCCTGCTTGCCTTTGTGATCCTGGTAGCATTTGTGAGCTGTATGTTCGTCTCGTTTTTTGTCAGAGAGGCCTACGACGACAACAAGGGAAGGTTTCTCGAAAGACTGAGCGAAGAGAAAAAGGTGGCAGAGACCAACCAGCACTTAAAGATGGAATTCCTCGCGATCACTCAGAAGGGGTACGTGGAATTCGCCGCCGGGGAAAGGCTGGGGCTAAAGAAGCCCAAAGAGGAAGAGGTACTGGTTCTCAGATGAACAAGGCAACCAACAGGAGGGCACTAGCCGTTTTTCTGGTTATCTGCCTCCTTTACGTTTCTGTTGCCTTCCGGATCCCAGAGAAATTGAGTATGAAAAGGATAGCTGTGAGATCTCACGGGCCATCGCATGGCATGAATCTGCAAGGATCGCTGGAGCCGAACAGGGCCGAGGCCCGTACTCAGGAGATCGTGGGGGAGAGGGGCGCCGGCTCCGCTCCAGCCAGCGCATCGGTTCCTGAAGCATCTCCTGCTTCCATTGCCGCGCCGGCCAGGACACTACCCAACAGTGACAGCCCGAAAGCCTCGGACAGCGCTTCTCGGGTCATTGCCGCCAAGGGGGGTTCATGGGTGGAGCCGCGTTTTCTTATCTCAATACCCATCACCTGCTATGCGATAAGAGAGGGATGGATCGACCGGGAGAGTTTGATTTTTGCAAGGAAAGATGGACAGAATAGTGTCTGGTTAAAACCTCTCGATATCCTGAAGCAGCAAGATGAAAGCGGCATAAGACACCTCTTTACCATAATAGGCAAAAATCGCATAAAAGAGTTCTTGAGAAAGGAAGCTGTGGACATCAGGGAAGACCTGAGTCCTGAGGATATGATGTTGGGCAGGGGATACGTGATCGAGAAGAAGAAACTCCTTTCCCTTTACGATCGCTTCGTGCCCGAGGAGTGTAACGATCTCTTTCCGCTGGCCCTCGCGCAGGGCGGCGTACTTCGCGGCAGGGGAGGCTTCCAGTTCGTATCATCAACGGATGCAGCAAAAATGCGCGCGGCAAAAGAGGATGAAGAGTGGCGTATGCCGAATCTCACTGGGCTAACCATCAAACTGGCTATTGATAACCTCGCCGGGCACACCGCCAGAATAAAGGTGCACGGAAGCGGCGTGGTTGTCGACCAGTATCCGAAGCCTTTCGAAAGGCTCAACGGCGATTCGGAATGCGCCATCTACGGGAGGCTGGCCAGCGAATGACCCTTGCACAGCTGTTAGCTGATATGCCCGTTCTCTCCGTCAAAGGACCTATGCCGGAGAACATAACCGGTATCACGAAGGATTCGCGGGAGGTGAAGGAGGGCTTTATCTTCTTTGCCACCGAAGCAAGCAAGCCTTACGTGCAAGAGGCAGTGAGGAAGGGAGCAGCTGTCATCGTATCTGATACCGAGCTCTCTGGAGACTTTCCTCGTTTGGTGCTTACTCGTGAGCCCCGTTACGTGCTCGCAAGGATGGCCGCGAAATTTTTCGGCTATCCGTCGAGAGAGATGCACGTGACCGGCATCACCGGCACGAATGGCAAAACGACTACGAGCTACCTGATCGAATCGATACTCCGCGCGGCGAATCAGAAGGTCGGCGTGATGGGCACCATTTCCTATCGGTACGACGGCCACGTCGTTAAAGGGCGGACCACCACGCCGGAGTCCACGGAAATCCAGCGGCTCTTCAGCGAGATGCAGCGTGCGGGCGTCAGGTCCGTGGTGATGGAAGTCTCTTCCCACGCGCTCGACCAGGGACGGGTGGAGGCCATTGACTTCGACGGCGCTATCTTTACCAATCTTACCCATGACCATCTCGACTACCATCACGATATTGAACAGTATAAGGAAGCGAAGAAACGCCTGTTCCACGAGTATCTCGCAAAGAGTTCCAAGGAGGGCAGATACGCGATACTGAACAAAGACGACCCGAGCTCACGCGATTTCTTTTGCGAACCGCCGATTGCCAACTTCACTTACAGCGTGCGCGATAACGCGGCGGATGCCTTTGCCGTCTCCGTCCGGGAGGATATCAGCGGCCTGACCCTCGTTATCTCCCTTGTGGGTAAGGAGATGAGCATCCGGTCTCCGCTCATCGCCCTCTTCAACGTTGCAAACATCCTTGCAGCCGCTATGCTCGGTCACGCGGCAGGCATCCCGCACGATCTGATCCGTAAAGGGCTGGAGGCGTTGCGCGGGGTTCCCGGCCGGCTGGAACGCGTAGAGAACGGCCGTTCGATCCCTATTTTCGTTGACTACGCCCATACGCCTGATGCGCTGCGCAAGACGCTGGAGACGCTGAAGCGGCTCTGCACAGGCCGCCTGATCGTTCTGTTCGGCTGCGGTGGCGACAGGGACAAGACGAAAAGGCCTGTCATGGGCAGGATCGCGTCCGACCTTGCCGACTTCACCATCATCACTTCTGACAATCCGAGGCGTGAAGACCCGTTGACCATCATAGAAGAGATACGGCAAGGCTTCGTCGGCGATGCGTATTGCATTATCGAGAATCGTAGAGAAGCCATCGGAGAAGCCGTCCGCATGGCGACCGCCAACGACGTGTTGCTTGTGGCCGGGAAAGGACATGAAGACTACCAGATAATCGGTACTGAGGCCCTTCACTTCAGCGACCGGGAAGTAATAGAGGAGTGGCTTCATGTGGCGGCTTGACGATCTGCTCAAAGCAGTCAAGGGGACCGTCTTGCGTGTTGAGCAAGATCAGTTTACCGCAATCGCGACCGATTCGAGATCGATAAAGCAAGGCGAGCTCTTCATTCCTCTCATCGGGCCTAATTTCGACGGGCATCTCTTTGCGGCTGATGCTTATAAAAAGTCCGGCGGCGGCACCCTCTGTCAAAAGGGTCGGGAAGCCGCGTGTGAAGAAGCTGGTGGAACGATCATCCTCGTCGAAGACACGACAAAGGCCCTCCTTGACCTTGCGCGGTACAAGAGAAGGCAACTCAGCGGTAGGTTCATCGCCATCACGGGCAGCAACGGCAAGACCACAACGAAGGAACTGCTTGTCCATATCATGGGCGGGTTTGCCCACGTGGCTTACAACGAAAAGAATTACAACAACAATATAGGGGTTTCACAGACCATCCTTTCCATAACCGGCCAGCCTGCATACTGCATCCTTGAATTGGGCACCAACCATCCGGGAGAGATTGCGCTCCTGGCGGACCTCGTTGAGCCCGACATGTCAACGATCACGAACATCCACGCGTCTCATCTTGAAGGGCTCGGTGATATTGCCGGTGTCTTCCGGGAAAAGGTGAGCCTCTTCGAACGTACGAAAGAGGATGGAGCCATTTTTGTCAATGTCGATGATCCGGCGCTCAGGCCCGTGGCAGACAAGCCCATGCGCCGCGCTTATACCTATGGCATAGAACTCCAGGCAGATTTTGTGCTCTCTTGGGAGGGGGCGAAGGGCCTTGACGGCTTTGACCTTGAGTTCTTGCTGCAGGGCGAAAAGGTGAGAACGACGACACGCCTTCTCGGTACCCACAACCTGTACAACATAGTTACCGCTGTTGCCATTGCCCACGTCTTGCGCGTGCCGAAGGAGACGATCCGGGCGAGGGTAGCCGATTTCGAGCCTTATCCCGGCCGATTCAAGGCTACGCGGTCGAAAAAAGGCTACACGATCATTGACGATGCGTATAACGCGAACCCCTCTTCAATGGAATGGGCAATCGACACCCTGGAGCAGCTACCCTGCAAGGGGAGAAAAATAGCGATCCTCGGAGAGATGAGGGAGCTGGGCGAAGAAAATGCGTACTACCACAGGGAGCTGGGCCGATTCCTCAAGAAGAGCGGTCTATCGAGCATACTCTTTTTCGGAGAGGCTGCAAGGATCGCCTATGATGAGATGAATAACGGGCGTGCGAAGTTCTTTGATGACAAGCAGGCTCTCATTGCTTACGCCGCCGGCCTTGCGAGGGAGGACGATCTGATTCTCGTGAAAGGGTCGAGAGCAATGCGCATGAACGAAGTCGTGGAGGAACTGCTCTAGATGCTCTACTATCTCCTCTATCCGCTCCACGCCAAGCTGAGCGTATTCAACGTCTTCAGGTACATCACCTTCCGCACGGTGCTCGCAATCTTAAGCGCCCTTATCATCAGCTTTCTGTTGACCCCCTTGCTGATTCGCAAACTGAACGAGTGGCGCATAAAGACAGAGAAGCGGGAAGATGTACCGGAACGACACGAGGCAAAAAGAGGCACCCCGACCATGGGCGGCTTCGTTATCCTGGTGGCGACTATCATCCCTACTCTTCTCTGGGCAGACCTCAAGAACGATTACATCTGGGCCGTGACAGCAGCGCTGATGCTTTTCGGAGCGATCGGCTTCGTGGATGATGTGAAGAAACTTCGGAATCGAAACGGTAAAGGAGTACCGGGGAGGACCAAGTTCCTCCTCGAAATCCTTTTTGCTCTGATCGTCAGTGTGATTATATACTCCGAGTCGGGCTTCCTCCCGCAACTCACCGTGCCCTTTTTCAAGAACGTCGCCCCGAACCTGGGCGTCTTCTATATCCTCCTTTGTGTCTTGACCATCGTGGGCTCGTCCAACGGCGTGAACCTCACGGACGGCCTCGATGGGCTCGCGATCGGTCCGGTACTTACGGTGTCTGCAACCTTTGTCCTGTTTGCGTATCTCGCAGGCAACGTGAAGTTTGCCCAGTATCTTCAGATATTTTATGTGAAAGGTGCCGGCGAGCTGACCATACTTTGCGGAGCCATGCTGGGGGCAGGGCTGGGATTTCTCTGGTATAATGCGCATCCCGCGGAGCTGTTTATGGGAGACACGGGCTCGCTCTCGCTCGGCGCGGCCCTCGGTACGATAGCAGTGATCATAAAACAGGAGATTCTCCTCGTCATCGTCGGCGGCATCTTTGTGATTGAGACCCTTTCGGTAATCATACAGGTAGTCTCGTTCAAGTGCCGCGGCAAGAGGGTCTTTAAGATGGCACCCATACATCACCATTTCGAATTGAAAGGGTGGAACGAGGCGAAGATTGTTACCCGGTTCTGGATCGTATCGGTGATACTCGGGCTGATAGCAATAACGACGCTGAAGCTGCGGTAGAAACGGCAGGGTCCAAGGGGCCAGGGTCCAGGATGAGAAGCATAAGGGTTGGTTAACGAGCTATGGAGCTGAATTGGCTATTGCCACCACGACATAAGACTTGGATGGCATCAATGGATGAGCGAAACGGAGGGGGTGTGGCAGGATCGGGACCCCGGACCCCGGACCCCGGACCCGGCCTTAACATCCCCGATCGTGTGCTCGTGGTGGGGCTCGGAAAGACGGGGGTTTCCCTGGTGAAGTTTCTTGCGGGCCTTGGTAAGCAGGTGACCGTTACCGACGTGAAGAGCAAGGAGCAACTCGCCTCATCGCTTGCGGAGCTGAATGGCACGCCCTACGTGGGTCACTTTGGATCGCATTCAAAGGATGATTTCCTCGATCATCAGATGATACTCGTAAGTCCCGGTGTGGACAGCAATCTACCCCTCCTCCTGGAAGCGCGTGCAAAGGGTAGACGAGTGATAGGTGAAATCGAGCTGGCATCGAGATTCATCAAAGAACCCATCATAGCTATTACCGGCACAAACGGAAAAACAACGACAACGACACTTTTAGGGCAGGTGTTTACGGCGGCTTTCAAGGACGTTTTCGTCGGAGGAAACATAGGAAAACCCCTCATCGACTATGTGCTGAAAGGCCAGAAGGCGCGCTTCGTCATAGCGGAAATAAGCAGCTTCCAGCTGGAAACCATAGAAACATTCCGGCCGCACGTCGCGATCCTGCTCAACATCACGGAAGATCATCTGGATCGTTACACTTCCTTTGAAAAGTATGCGGCCGCGAAGTGGAGGCTCTTCGAAAACCAGACCTCCGAAGATTACGCCTTCCTTACCGCGGATCTGGCGGGAAAGAACGGGCTGAAGGCACGCTCTCTCTGCTTCTCAACGCAGAAGAGCCTGACCGAAGGTGCATTCCTCGACGGAGAGACGCTTGTTGTTCGTTTGAGCGGTCAGGAATTCAGGTATAGACGCGATCTTTCCCCGCTCATCGGCATTCACAATAGTGAGAACCTGCTCGCGGTGTTGCTGACAAGCCATATTTATGGTATCGATCGGCCGGTCATAGAGCAGGCCCTCAGGAAGTTCAAGGGCTTGCCGCACCGCATGGAGTTTGTGAGAGAGAAGAATGGCGTGCGCTTCTATAACGATTCGAAGGCCACGAATGTTGACGCCACCAGGAGGGCCCTCGAAAGCATCACGGGCAGCGTCATCCTGATAGCGGGTGGTAAGGACAAGGGTGGGAGCTACAAAGTCATTGCAGAGCGGCCGGACAGCATTAAGGGTCTCGTGCTCTTTGGTGAGGCAAAGGAGAAGATAGAAAAAGAGCTGGGCGCTTCCCTGCCCACCCACATGGCGGCTACCCTTTCTGAGGCAGTCGAGAGGGCTTTTGCCATTGCCGGACCAGGAGACACCATCCTCTTTTCGCCCATGTGCTCCAGCTTCGACATGTTCAAGGATTATAAGGACCGTGGCGAAAAATTTCGTCGGATTGCGGAGGCGCTGTGAAAAGAATAGCCCTGCTTCTGCTCTCATGCCTTTTCTTTTACAGCCTCTTCCGCGACATGAACGTGGTCAAGACACTTCTCCTCTGCGCCGCGGTAGGTGTGGTATTCATTGTGTCGAAGGCTCCCGCGAGGTACGTTGTCGGCTCCAAGTACCCCTTGATCTGCCTCTGCTTCGCGTTGTCGGCTGCGCTCATCGTTTTTCCGGCGTTCAGAACAAAACCGGTCATCCGGTTCACGGGTATTTTCCTGACCTTCTTCAGCCTGAGCCTCTACGTGACTACGATCAGCGAGAAAGGAAAAGGCCTTTATAAAGAGATCCTCGCCCTGTCACTCCTTTTCATCTCGGCGTCGTTGAACCTCATAATGACACGGAGTGTGGAACTCTTTCTGCCGCTATCGATCACAATCCTCCTCTTCCTCTTCATTATGCAGAGGACCAAGCTCCTGCCTCTTGCGGGAGCATACGTGGTGGTCATGCTGGTCTTCCTGTATTTGAAAAAGGTGACTATGTATGGTTCGGGCATAGATCTCGGCAGCGCGGAACGCTACCTGGTCCTGGCCTGCGCCTTCCTCCTCCTTCTCGTTACCTTCATAGGGTTTGTCAGAAAGGCCGGTCCCACCTGGACGATCGCCTTCTTCGGGCTGCTCTATGCATCGGTTGACATCCTCATGTCCGTGGGATTTTCCTTGAAGGGACTCTTGCTCTATCAGCCTGTTGCAGCGCTCCTTATTCTCGCACCGCTCGTAGGCGTGACGCTTCAGGAGGGGAAAAGATCATGAAGCTTCTCATCGCTGCCGGCGGTACCGGAGGTCACATATTTCCCGGCCTTGCCGTGGCTGAAGCATTCATCGCGGCTGATGCCGCAAACGAGGTGCTCTTTGTCGGGACCCCGCACGGTATGGAGGGAAGGATCATCCCTGGCTACGGATTCCGCCTGCTAACGATAGATGCGCGGCCGTTCCTGGGACAAAATATGCTCCGGAAGGTGGCTACCATAGCCCGCCTAGTCCAGGGCGTTCTGCAATGCGCGAGCATATTGCGCCGGGAAAAGCCGGATGCGGTCATCGGCATGGGTGGATTCACTTGCGTTCCTGTTATGATCGCCGCGTTTCTCTTGCGCATGCCCCGTTTTCTCCATGAACAGAATGTGGTGCCGGGTCTTGCGAACCAAGTGCTTTCCCGCATAGCGGACAGAACCTTTGTCAGCTTCACAAAGACGGGAGGATATCTGAAGGGCAGCGTGCTTCATACGGGCAATCCGATACGGAAGAAGCTGCGGATCGCTTCCAGGGTCGCACCGTATTCCGAACCGGACGACCCATTCAACATATTTGTCTTCGGCGGCAGCCGGGGAGCCCGCAGCATCAACGAGGCGGTGCTGTTACTCCTGCCACATCTTGAATCATACAAGAATACGGCCATATATCACCAGACCGGCAACGATGATTACGAAAAGGTGAGGCAGGCATACGCGGCGGTAAAGATTCCACATGAGGTGTTCCCCTTTACGGACGAGATGGAGAAATACTACGGCCTCTCCGACGTTGTGATCTCGCGAGCAGGCGCCTCAACGATCTTCGAGCTCTCTTATTTCAGGAAGGTGGCCGTGCTCGTGCCTTATCCCTTCGCCGCCGGAGCACACCAGTGGAAAAATGCGGCCCATGTCGAGGAGATCGGCGGCGCCTATGTGATCAGCAACGAGGAACTGACGGGAGAGAAGCTCGATTCCGTCTTGAAAGAACTCTATGGATATCCGGAGTCGCGCGCAAGGATGGCTGAGAACATGGGAACGATTTACGTGGACAAAGCGGAAGAACTCATAGTGAAAGGGATTCAAGGCCATGTTTCGTAAGATAGAGAAAATACACTTCATCGGCATCGGTGGTATCGGGATGAGCGGCATTGCCGAGGTACTTCTCAATCTCGGCTTCAAGGTAACGGGCTCCGATCTGCGGGAAACGGAGACCACGGCGAGGCTTGCCTCCCTCGGGGCGGAGATCTTCTATGGTCACAAAGAAGAGAATGTGACCCAGGTGGATGTGGTCGTTGTCTCCTCCGCGGTAAAATATGACAACCCGGAGGTGAAGGCGGCCAAAAGCCGGTTCATTCCCGTCATACCGAGAGCAGAGATGCTCGCCGAACTGATGAGGATGAAATACAGCATCGCCGTGGCCGGCGCCCACGGCAAGACTACGACAACATCTCTCGTTGCCTCGATTCTCGATGCCGCGGGCTTTGATCCAACGTGCGTCATAGGAGGACGGCTCAATAGCCTCGGGACGAGCGCGCAGCTTGGCTCAAGCGAATACCTCGTTGCGGAGGCCGATGAGAGCGACGGGACTTTTCTCCTGCTCTTTCCGACCCTTGCCGTTGTCACAAACATCGACCTGGAGCATCTTGATTTTTATAAAGACATGGAAGAGATCAAGGATGCATTCGTCAAATTTCTCAACAAAGTACCTTTTTTCGGCCTTGTCATACTCTGTATCGACAACCCGGGACTGCAAAGCGTGATCCCTTCTTTGAAGCGCAGATACATGACCTATGGCCTCTCGAAACAGGCAGACCTGAGGGCCGAAGTGACGAAGCATGAAGGTTTTACGACCAGCTTCAAGGTGACGTACAAGGGGGAGGAATTGGGAGAGGTGGACCTTGCAACACCCGGCATCCACAACGTGGTTAATGCGCTGGCGGCTATCGGCGTGGCCATCGAACTGGACATCCCCTTTTCCACGGTACAGGAAGCTTTGAAGCGCTTTGCCGGCATCCATAGAAGGCTGGAGGTAAAGTGGCAGAAGGAATGGACGTTGATCGATGATTACGGTCATCACCCGACAGAGATCAAGGCGACCCTTGCCGCAATCCGGGATATCTGGAAGGGAAGGGTGATCGTCGCTTTTCAGCCGCACCGCTATACGAGGACGAAGGCGCTGCTCGATGAGTTCGTTACATCGTTTAACGAAGCTGATCTGCTCATTGTCACCGAAATCTATGCTGCGTCCGAGGAAAAGATCGAGGGTATCAGCGGAAGTATCCTTGCGGATCGCATCGGCAAAAGCGGTCACAAGAACGTGCTGTTTGCGCCGACCAAGGAAGATGTCGTGGAGACGGTGCTGCAGATCGTCTCGCCGGGTGACCTGGTGATAACGCTGGGCGCCGGTGACATCTACAAGGTCGGAGAAAGGCTCATGGAAGTATGGAGTGGAAAGGAATCAGGGGTCAGGTCTTGAAAAATGTTGCCATGAAACGGTACACGTCGATGAAGGTCGGCGGTCCCGCGAGATACATGGTCTATCCGGTTGACCATGCCGACCTTGCGAAGGTGATCGGGATCGCTGAGGATAAAGGCGTGGCGAGACGTTTTCTCGGGAACGGCACAAACGTCATTGTGGGAGACAGAGGCCTTGATGATGCGATCATCAGGATGACAAAAGTGCGACAGATGCATTTCAGAAAAACGGCTGAAGGCGCGGTAGCCGAGGTGGCCGGCGGGACGTCGCTTGCGCGCTTCATACGGGAGTCCGTCGAGAGAGGACTCGCGGGCCTTGAAAAGCTATACGGGATTCCCGGAACAGTGGGAGGCGCAATCAAGATGAATGCGGGAAGCTTCGGGGTTCAGATCTCAGAGCATCTGCGCTCCGTGACCTATATGGACGGCTTGAAACGCATCGGGGAACGCCAGAGGCAGGCGTGCGGGTTCGGGTATCGTACTTCCGGCTTTACTTCATCAGAGATTATCCTGAGCGGGCTCTTCGAGCTGCATGACGGAGACAAGGCCCGTCTCAAAAAAGAGATGGAGCGTGTCCGGGCGGAGCGGTGGAAGAAACATCCGATGGAGTTTCCCTCCGCCGGATCCGTATTCAAGAATATCGGCGGAAACCCGGCGTGGACATACATCGACAAGGTCGGCTTGCGCGGCTTTCGCATAGGTGATGCGTGCATATCGGAGAAGCACCCCAACTTCATCGTCAACCTCGGGAATGCCACCGCGGCTGACGTCGTGAGCCTCATCAGGAAGGTGAAGAAAGAGGTGTACGAACAGGTGGGCGTGAGGATGGAAGAAGAGGTCGAGCTCTGGGGTTGCGATGGATAGACAGGAACTGAGAACGAAGAAGATAGGCGTCATGATGGGCGGCTTTTCATCGGAGAGAGAAATTTCTCTGAGGTCCGGAAATGCCATTTTCCGGAGCCTCATCAGGAACGGCTACAAAGCGGTAGCCATCGACGTGGACAGGGGCATCGTGGAGCGGTTACGCCAGGAAGCTGTAGAGGTTGCATTTCTCGCGCTGCATGGCAGGTGGGGTGAAGACGGCACGATCCAGGGGCTCCTTGAAATCCTCGGCATCCCTTATACCGGCTCAGGCGTGCTCGGCTCGGCGCTCGCCATGGACAAGGCCGTCATGAAGCTTGTCCTTGAAACCCTTGATGTACCCACGCCTGAGTACGTTATCTGCAAATCAGCAAGTGATGCGACTCTCCCTCTGCCTTTCGTTGTGAAACCGGCGCGGGAAGGCTCAACCATAGGCATATCGATCGTCAGGGATGAGAACGAGAAGAAGCAGGCTCTGACAAGCGCCTTCGGCTTCGACAGTAAACTCGTCGTTGAGAAGTATGTGGAAGGCAGGGAGATCACGGCGGGCATTGTCAACGGCGCCACACTTCCCATTGTGGAAGTAAAGCCGGCCAGCGGATTTTACGATTTCACGGCCAAATATACCAAGGGCATGACGGAATATCTCGTCCCGGCTGCGCTCGACCGGCGGATAGAGAAGAAGGCGTATGATCAGGCTATGCGCATCTGGAACCGGTGTGAGCTGTCCGGATGTGTACGCGTTGACATGCTCCTCGACGGAAAAACACCGACTGTCATCGACGTGAACACGTCACCAGGCATGACAGAATCATCACTTGTTCCAAAAGCGTGGGCACATCTGAACCGGAGTTTTGACGAGCTTGTTGAAGAAATTCTTCTGAATGCGGGGCTCAAAGCATGAAGCGCCTGGCCCGTTACCTCTTCATCATTCCCCTCTGTCTGCTCTCGGTTCTTACCGTCGTCTACCTCTTCTCAAAGGATGAGCCGCTCTTTTCGCTCAAGAATATAAAGATCAGGGGAGCCGCCCAGCTCACGGATGGAGAAATCATGCGGCGGGCCTATCCGTTCCTCAAAGAAAGCGTCTTCAAGACAGAGGTGGACAGGATCAAGGAGACCATACTCGCCCATCCTTTTGTAAAGGATGTGTCGATCAAACGTCTCTATCCATTTTCTCTCGTGATCGAGGTAAAAGAGAAAGTTGCCTCTGCTCTCTGGGTGAGCCCGGCAGGCGACATCCAGGTGCTTGATGAGGCCGGTACGCCCTTCAGATCGCTCACGAAGGAAGATACAAAGCATCTCTTTGTTATTCACGCCAATGATCAGGCCGCGGCCAGGAGCGTTTTTAATCAGGTGAACGCGTGGATGGCTGACAAGTCAATTAAGAGGGACTCCCTTTCGGAGGTGATCGACACGGATGGGAGTATCACGCTCGTTTATCTCGGTGACGGCGTGGAGGTCATCCTTGGAAAAGAGGATCAGAAGGCGAGGCTGAAACGGGCCACGGCGGTGCTGGAAGATGTTCGCAGGAGGGGGCTTTTCGTCAGGTGCATCGATGCACGCTTCGACAAAGGAGCAATCATAAAAGAGAGGAAGGGTTAGCATGGCAGATGAAGGCAGCTTTCTCGTCAGTCTCGACGTCGGCACCACAAAGATCTGTGTTGTCGTAGCGCGCACGATAGACGGAAAGGTCAACATAGCGGGGATAGGCTCCCACCCTTCCACGGGCTTGCGCAAGGGCGTTGTCGTGAACATCGACAGTACGGTCAACGCCATCAAGAAAGCAGTGGAAGAAGCAGAGCTGATGGCGGGTATAAAGATCAGCGACTGCGTGGCCGGCATCGCCGGAGCACACATCAAGAGCTTTAACAGCAACGGTGTGGTGGCGATCAAAGAGAAGGAAGTACGCAGGGATGACATCACGCGGGCTATCGACGCCGGCAAGGCCGTGGCCATACCGGCGGATAGACTGCTCATCCATGTGATTCCCCAGGAATTCATCGTGGATGACCAGGATGGCATAAAGGATCCCATCGGTATGAGCGGCGTGAGGCTGGAAGTGAGGGTCCATATTGTGACCGCTTCAACGAGTTCGGCGGAGAATATCGTCAAGTGCTGCTATCTCGGTGGCCTTTCCGTCGATGATCTCGTATTGAGCCAGCTCGCGTCATCAGAGGCCACCCTTACGCCTGAAGAGACCGAGATCGGCGTGGGCCTTGTTGACATAGGTGGAGGCACCAGTGATGTTGCCGTATTCGCCAATGGCAGCATCAGGTATACCTCCGTGGTTGCTCTCGGAGGCAATCACATCACGAATGACATAGCGATCGGATTACGCACGCCCCTTGAAGAAGCGGAAAAGATCAAGAAAAAGTACGGCTGCGCCATGTCCAAGATGGTCGGTGCCAACGAAACGGTGGAGGTGCCGAGCGTTGGAGGCAGGAAGCCGCGAACCCTTATGCGCAAGACGCTTGCCGACATCATTGAGCCAAGGGTTGAGGAGATCCTTTCCCTCGTTAACGATGAAATCAAGAGGTCGGGCTGTGAGAAGCTCCTTGCATCAGGGATCGTGCTGACGGGCGGCTGCGCCAATCTGGAGGGTGTGATCGAGCTGGCAGAGAGCGTCTTCAGCCTTCCCGTGAGGAGGGGTTACCCGGTCGGGATAGGCGGTCTGGTCGACGTTGTGAATAACCCGACGTATGCAACGGCTGTCGGTCTTGTTCTGCATGGGTTCAAGGAGAACAGAGGCAAGAAGGTCCGGTTCGAGCGCAGAGACATGTTCAAGATGCTGCTTGATAAACGGTTTATCAAAAAAGTAAAAGCGATGTTCAAAGATATTTTCTAAGGAGGTACAATGGAGATGTTTTATATGGACGAGAGCAACGGCTTTACCGCGAAATTAAAGGTTGTGGGCGTGGGCGGCGGCGGCTGCAATGCCATCAACACCATGGTTGAGGCAGGCCTCCAGGGCGTGGAATTCATCGCCATCAATACGGACGTCCAGACCCTCAATATGAATAAAGCGGCAGTAAAAATCCAGATCGGGAGCAAACTGACCCGGGGCTTAGGGGCCGGCGCCAACCCGGAGGTGGGCAGACAGGCGGCCCTTGAGGATGCCGATCAGATCGCCGAATGCCTCAAGGGCGCTGACATGGTTTTTATCACGTGCGGACTCGGGGGAGGCACGGGCACGGGAGCATCTCCGGTGATCGCCGACATCTCAAAGGAGTTGAACGCCTTGACCGTTGCGGTCGTGACCAAGCCCTTTCCTTTCGAAGGGAAGATGAGGACCCTGCAGGCGGAGGACGGGCTCACGAACCTCAAGGCGCGCGCTGACACGCTCATTACCATCCCGAACCAGAGATTGATGTCGATCGGCGGCAAACACATGTCGATCAAAGACGCCTTCCTTAAGGCTGACGAAGTGCTTCTTTATGCGGTGCGGAGCATAGCAGACCTGATCATATCGTCGGGCCACATCAACGTCGACTTCGCGGATGTGAAGACGGTCATGAGTGAGCGGGGTATGGCAATTATGGGCGTGGGCCTGGGCACGGGCGATAAACGCGCTGTCGAGGCTGCCCATAAGGCGATCTCAAGCCCGCTGCTCGAGGATATATCGATCCACGGAGCCAAGGGCGTGCTGATCAACGTAACGGGCAACACGGATATGACGCTACACGAGGTCACGGAGGCATCCACGTTAATCCAGGAACAGGCCCACGAAGATGCGCGGGTTATATGGGGCCTGGTATTCGATGAGTCGATGGGAGATTCGGTACGGATTACGGTTATCGCCACCGGTTTCGGGGACGAAGCGGCACAGACCCAGGAGAAACCCGAGAGAGGCGAGCGGTCCAAGCGGGATAACCTATTCCTGGAAAATGGAACAATACCTGCTTTCGTCAAGAAGAACGTGAAGATCGATTACAGGGAGGCAAAACCAAAACATGCCGCGATTGATCTTGACGATGATCGTTATGATATCCCCACGTTCTTGAGGAAGCAGGCAGATTAGGCTGAAGGATTGGCACGCGAGACACGGAAGACTGCGCTTCGCAATCCACATGGAACGGTACATGGAACGGAACGCGGAACCATTGTCAAAAAGTGGGCCGGCAAACTACCTGTATGCATCGTATATCCGAATACCTATTTCATCGGCATGTCAAACCTTGCCGTCCACTTACTCTACAAGACGCTCAATGCCCTGCCCGGGGTGGTCTGTGAGCGGGCCTTTTTCGAGGGTGAAAGCGGGTCCGCATCGAGGCCGGGCGCGACAGGCGGGCCGGACGGGCCAGAATTTGCACCGAGATCACTTGAAAGCCATAGACCTCTGAGCGCCTTCGAACTCATCTTTATCACCTTCTCTTTTGAAATGGATTACATCAATGCAGCGAGCCTGCTCTCCCGTGCCCGTCTCGGCCCGCTGGCCCGAGAGAGGAAAGGAGGCGACCCCGTTATCGTGGGAGGGGGCATCTGTGCCATGGCAAACCCTGAGCCTCTCGCGGGTCTCTTCGATCTTTTTATCATGGGCGACATCGAAGCCACTATCCCGGCTTTTATCGACAGCTATCTCGCGCATCGGGAAAAAGGACGCACCGAGTTGATCGACGAACTGAGTCGGCCCGACTGGGTATACAATCCCGCGCGTCTCACTGTCTCTTACGGGCAGGACGGCACGGTTGCCGGATTCGATCCGGCCGCTTTTCGCGCCAGGATCGAGCGGTACAAGGGCAGACACCTCGCCACATCCGCCATCATCACGGAGCAGACGGAGTTTTCCGATATGTTCCTGGTCGAAGGGACAAGGGGTTGTCCTTCCCGATGCCCTTTCTGTCTCACGGGCACCATCGGTCCTTTTGTGTACGACCGGTTGCCGTCTATTGATGATGGCGTGCGGGACGTAGGCATTATCGGCGGGGGCGTCTCCTTCCACCCGGCGCTTGTTGACCTGATCAAAGAATTGAAAGCGCGGGGAATCCGTCCCCATCTGCCTTCGCTCAGGATGGATGAGGTCCCCTTTGAAGTGATAGAGCTTGTCAGTGAAGAGGTGAAGACCCTGACCTTTGGTATCGAAGCCGCAACGGAGAGGCTGCGAAGGCTGATCGGCAAGCCGCTCACAGACGAGGATATCTACGAGCGCATTGAAGCGATCATGGCTGTAAAGTCCTTTCATCTGAAGCTCTATTTCATGATAGGGCTATACGGAGAAGGCCTGAAGGACGTGGAAAAGATCGTCGAGATGGCGAAGCATATCATGCACCTGATGATACGGCAGGGCGCAAAACGCGGCACCGTAGGCAGCATCACCGTGCACGCGAGCCCATTCGTGCCCAAAGCAGCCACACCGTTTCAGTGGCTGCCTATGGACGATGTCGGCTTGCTCAAGGAGAAACTCACGGTGCTGAAAAGGGGGCTTGGCAAGGCCGCCAACACCTATTTTACGCACGAGTCGGTGAAGTATAGCTTTCTGCAGGGGGCGCTGGCACGGGGAGATAGAAGGGTGCAGGAGATTATCCTTTTACTGGCCGGAGGCGCGAGCCTTGCGAAGGTTCAACGGGAAAGCCCCATCAATCTCAACTTCTATGTAACGAGAGAGAGAGCCCCGGACGAGCGCTTCCCCTGGGATTTCATAACGGGGGAAAAGGAAAAGGCAAGACTGCACCGGCAGCTTGATGCGGCGCTGGCCCGGATGCAGCAGGAGAAGCCGTGAGCAGTTAGCAGTTAGCGAGGAGGCCAATGCATGGGGGTTGGCTTTTCAATGAGGCGGTATTATTTTATGGTTAATATTATGCAGGAGGTTTGTCGGTGACGTTGAGGGAGAAGGTTGCGCAGGCCGTGGTTGAGCTTGAACCCAGACTGGAAGACCTCGTAGAGGGGCATGCGGAGCTGATGGAGGTTGATGAAGAAAAGCGGATTGTGACGCTTAAATTGATTGGAGGTCGTCTGCACTGATGTGGTGAGTTTGCCCTCGGTCTGTGGGTAGAGAAGCTTTTGAAAGAAAAGGTCCCTGAGGTAAAAGATGTAGTGGGTATCGATGCGTCTCTTATTGCCCTGCAGGAGTTGAAGAAGCAGTTGAATAGTTGACTGGTTGATTAGTTGAGTGATTCAGCGGTTACTAGTCAACCAATCAACCAATCAACTATTCTCACTTGGGATCTCTCGGTTCTGTGGGATACTTGGCGGCGACCCATTCATCCCAGCCGCCCTTCAAATAGTAAACCTTGGTAAATCCCCGCATCTTCATGACCCGCGCCAAACTGACGCTCGTTCCATCGTCCGGTCAGGCGCAATAAAGGACCAGTATCTTCTCTTTCGGATACTTGTCCATCCACAGACCCGGTTTCATCGGGTCTTCACGAACTGCGCACTTTATCTTGATGTCGCTTTCGTACCATTCACGACCGAACCGCAGGTCTATGATAGTGACGTCCGGCTTACCCAGTAAAGGTAAGAGCTCTTCCTTGGTCATTTTGTTGGGCTCCGGCGGCGCCGCGAGCGCAAGATCAGCGGCGATAAGAGAGATCCAGACCAGACAGATCCGGAGTATGGCGCCCCTGCTTCTCATCCTGTCTACCCTCCATGTTTATTTTGGTTCAGTCGGGTAGCTGGCCGCAAGCCATTCATTAAAGCCACCCTTCAACGCAAGGACCTTTGTGTAACCTTTGGCTTTGAGCATCCGTACCAAACTGGTACTGGTTGCGTCTTTAGCTCAGGTTCAGTAAAAGACGAGAAGCTTGTCTTTCGAATACTTGTCTATCCACTGCCCGGGTTTCATCGGGTCTTCACGAACTGCCCCTCTGATCTTGAGGGTGGCGTCAGTCCAGTCATGACCGAACCGGAGGTCTACGAGTGTCATGTCGCCTTTGCCGAGCATCGCTTTCAGAGCATCTTTTGCTATGAATAAGGAATCGTCCTGGGCCTGAGCGCAAATAAGCGAGGGGAACAGCAGGAGGCAGATCAAGAACACTGCGGCTGTGGCATACACCCCTCTTTTCATCCTTGCTCCCTCGTTGTCCATGGCCTTCCTCACAAGACCTTCAAGGCTTTACGACCACACCCATGCGAAGCGACGCAGTAACGGGATGCAGCCTACTTCTTGGGCTCGGTCGGGTATTTGGCGCCCAGCCACTCGATCCAGCCACCTTTCAATGCGTGAACCTTCGTATACTCTTTTTGCTGAAATTTTCGCGCCACACTGGCGCTCGTTGCCTCATTCATTCAAGCACAGTAGAAGACGAGGGTCTTCTCTTTCGCATACTTGTCCATCCAATCCGGCACGTCCATGGGGTCCTCACGGATCGCCCCCTTTATCATCAGCGTGTCCTTGTTCCAGTCACCTAGGGAGCGCACGTCAATGACAATCACATTCGGGTCGCCGACAAGCGGCTTCAACTCTTCTTTGGTCATCCTCGGCACATTCTCCTGGGCGTACGCCACGCCACCCAGAAAAGCTACGCTTACAGCGGCAACACAGAGAAAAATCGTGCAGAGAAGCAGCCTTTTCATCGTTATCCCTCCAGAGATTCGAACACCATACTCTACTAGTTTAGTTTTAATTATAACGCAGGATACTTTACAAGTAAACTATTGATGAAGTTCGCGGTGCTCGCGCGATAGATTTCCACGTACGGCCCGTTTGTAATGAGATGCCGCGGACTTGCCCGTGCAAATCTATTTTATCCCTGAGGCGTCTTACTCGGCAGGCCCGGCAAGAGCCGCGACGAGCAGGGTTTTGAGACCCCAAACCTGTTCGCGTAAAGCAGAAAGCTTGACTTTACTGTCTTTTTTGCTATAATAATGGGCCTTGGAGGTGAGACCATGGGACTTGGACTGATTGGAAAGAAGCTCGGGATGACCCAGATTTTCGCGCAAGACGGGACGATCATACCGGTGACGGTGGTGCAGGCAGGACCTTGTCGCGTAGTGCAGAAGAAGACCGCCGAGCACGATGGGTATAATTCTTTTCAGATAGGCTTTGATGAGATCAAGAAGCTCAACCGCGTAAATAAACCGCAGACGGGCCACTTCAAGAAGGCCAACGTTGCTCCGTCGAGAAAGCTCAGCGAATTCAGGGTCACAGCCGAAGAATTGGGGACGTTCGAACTAGGAAGTGAAATACCTGTGGACATCTTCAAACCTGGCGACTTCGTGGACGTTTCGGGCATCTCCATAGGAAAAGGTTTCCAGGGCGTCATGAAACGGCATAACTTTGCGGGCGCTCCGGGCGGCCACGGCACGCATGAGTTCTTCAGGCACGGAGGCTCGATCGGCGCTAACACGACCCCTGCGCACGTTATGAAGGGCATGAAGATGCCAGGACAAATGGGGGCTGAGAAGGTCACCGTCCAGAACCTGAAAGTGGTCGAGGTGAGAGGCGACACGAACATCGTGATGATCGAGGGTGCGATCCCGGGCCCGAGGCAGGGCTACGTCGTCATAAAGAAAGCAGTCAAGAAACCCGGTTCAAAAAAGTAGTAGTGCGTATGTGTTTAAAGATTTATCCCTCGTCATACCCTACGTCAGAAAGTATAGAGGCGAGTTCGCTCAGGGCGTAGTAACCCTCGTACTCGCCTCCTGTTGTTCAGCAACAATCCCCTTCCTCATTAAATATGCCGTAGACGGGCTACAGGCAGGCTCGCGCGCACGGGTGCTCCAGATCATCGGGATCGCGTGTGTGCTTGCGTTCACGCAGGCCGTTCTCAGGTGGCGGTCGCGGTTGAAAATCCTGAACAGTTCCCGCGAAATAGAGTATGAGCTGAGGCGCGACTTTTACATCCATTTGATGTCGCTCCCCTACGGCTTCTTCAAGGAGCACCATCGGGGCGATCTCATCGCCAGGATCATGACTGACATAACGAACGTGCGCATGATGGTCGGCATGGCCATTCTCCACTTCTCCAGTACCGTAGCAACGACGCTGCTGAGCCTCGTCATGATGCTCCGGCTCAATGCGCTCATCGCCCTGCTCGCGATCCTTCCGCTCTGTCTTTTATTCATACTCATCAAGGGATACATGGAAAAGCTCCATAAGATCTTCAAGGACGTACAGGACACGTACGGAAGGCTTTCTAAGGGCGCCAACGAGGTGCTCACGGGCATCAGGCTGGTGAAGAACTACCTCCTGCAGGGCGAGGAACAGGACCGGTTTGAAAAGTTGAACCGCGAGTACATGGAGAAAAGTCTCGCCTCGACGCGCCTCTGGGGCGTGGTCTTTCCCGCGATCGGATTTCTCGGGGGCATGGGCACCTTGATAGTCATGTGGGTAGGCGGCTATTTCCTGATGTACGGGAGGATCACCCTGGGGGACTTCATCGCGCTCAACGCCTACTACACGATGCTGATGTGGCCGGTGGTGGCGCTTGCGTGGATCATGAACCTGTACCAGCGGGGCCTTGCCTCCGTCAAAAGGCTTGAAGAGATCTATGCTTACCCGATTGAGCAGGAGGTTGGGGCCGCACCGGAACGGATCGGGGGGCGTTTGGAATTCAGACACGTGAGTCTCATGAAAGGGGAGCGCCACATCCTGAAGGATGTGAACTTTACGGTGGAGCGGGGGGAGAAACTCCTTCTCATAGGACCTACCGGCAGCGGTAAGTCGACTATCCTGAACCTGATCCTCGGTCTTGATGGAGGCTGCGACGGGGAAATTCAGATCGACAACATGGATGCCAACGAGCTATCCCCGATTGCACGTAGACGGCGCATTGCCATCGTGCCGCAGGAGCCCTTCCTTTACTCGCTTTCGATCAGAGAGAATATTTTTTCGGACCGGGAAGTGGAAAGCCTGGTGGATGCTGTCCGGTTGAAGGAGGAGATCGACAGGTTCGAGAAGAAACTGGAAACGGTTGTGGGCGAGCGAGGGGTAATGCTTTCCGGCGGTCAGAAACAGAGGCTCACCCTGGCGCGGGCACTCGCCGTGAAGCCCGACATCCTGCTCTTCGACGACCCGTTTACGCATGTGGATGGTTATACGGAGCACCTGATCTGGGAGAAAATATGGCCGCTGATCAAAGAGATGACCGTAATCATTACATCAACGAGGCCGGTTCCGGTCATCTTCGTCGACAAGGTGCTCGTCTTATCTGACGGAAGCATTATCGATGAAGGGCGACCGGGCGAGCTTCTTGAGAGAAGCCCGTATATGAAGCTGCTCTACGAGGTGAAGGCAGGCCGTGGATAAAGGCATCATAAGGGAGTTCCTCTTCACGTATATCGTCAGATTCAAGAGGATCGCGCTTCTAGCGCTTGTACTCATGCTCCTGACCGCAGTCGCAAGGATGGCGCCTCCCTACATCCTCAAGATAGCGATCGATAGATTTATTGCGCACCGGGACTTCCACGGCCTCTCGCTCACGGCAGTTTGCTATCTCGCATTTATCGGGATGGAGTATTGCGCGCTCTACTTCCAGATTTATACGACGCAGCTCTTTGGCCAGAGTGTCATAAAAGAGATGCGGCTCAATACCTTTGCTCACCTGATGGCCCTTCCCGTACCTTATTTTGATAAAACCCCACATGGCAAGAGCCTTAACTATCTGACCAGCGACATGGAGAATATCAACGAGTTCATAACATCCGGGATTGTCACTACCTTTGCCGACGTTATTACCATCACCGGTATCCTGGGTATTATGCTCTACCTGAGTCTTCCGCTCACCGGCGTTGTTCTTGTTTTTTTCTTTATTCTTTTCCTGCTGACCAATTTTTTCAGAAAGCGATTCTCGGCTGCGTACCGCGACACGCGGGAGAGCGTCTCGGAAATGAACGGGTTTCTCCAGGAGAGTTTCGCGGGCATCTACATTTCAAAGGCTTTCAACCGGAAGGAAGCGGAGGTAAGCGCATTCGGCGAAAAGAATAAGCGCTACATACAGGCGTACAAGAAAGTGATCTTTTACCTCTCTCTTTATTTTCCTTTGGTGGAATCCGTCGGGGTGCTCACCGTGCTTGCCATTCTCTGGACAAGTGGACAAGTATTGACCTATTACGGCTTGGGCGCGCTCACGTTCGGAACGATTGTTGCGTTCATAGAATACTCCCATAAGCTGTACAATCCGATCCGGGACCTGAGCGAAAAATATAACCTGTATCAGAATGCGCTCTCCAGCCTCGAAAAGCTCCATAAGCTCCATGTCATGGAGAGGGAGCACGAGGGAGGTGACCAGATGCAGGTCAAGGGCGACATCGAGTTGAAGGATGTGTGGCTCTCGTACGAACAGGACGACGTGTACGCCCTCAAACGGATAAATCTTACGATAAAGGAAGGAGAGCGCGTCGGGATCGTGGGCCTTACCGGCTCGGGAAAAACGTCGCTCATCAACCTGCTGCTCGGTTTCTACAAACCGTCAAAGGGACAGATCGATATCGGCGGCAAACCGATGGAGCGTTACTCCCTCGGGGCGATACGCAAGGCCTTCGGCATCGTCTCTCAGGACGTTTTTATATTTCCGAGAACGGTCAGAGAAAACCTTTTCATCGACGATGAAAGTTCTCTCCCGAAAGAGTTGGGCCTTGCCCTCAAAGGATTTTTTGAGGAGGGACTGAACAAGGCCATCGCCGAGGATGGCGTCAACCTGTCCGAAGGAGAAAAACAGCTCATATCGATTGGCCGTGTCATGGCGTACAAGCCGCGCTATCTCATTCTTGATGAAGCTACGAGCAAGGTCGACCCATACCTGGAAGGACGCATCAAGGAGGCCCTGAATAAGGATTTTTCTTCGACGACATGGATTATAATTGCCCACAGCATGGCCGCCATGACTGAGATGGATCGAATAGTTGTGATACACGACGGGCAGCTCGCTGAAGCTGGCACACACACGCAGCTCCTGGCCAGCGGAGGAATCTACAGCCATCTCTACACTATTTACGCGAACCGGAAGGATCGAGGAGGCTATGAAAATCTACGTAGTGAGACACGGTGAAACAACCTGGAATAAAGAAGAGGTCTTTAGAGGCAGGAAAGATATTCCTCTGAATGATACGGGTCTCTGGCAGGCCGAACGCACCGGTGCATTCTTTGCTGACAAAGGGGTCTCCGCGATTTACTCCAGCCCCCTGGCGAGGGCTAAGCAGACGGCTTCCAGAATAGGCGAGGCGAGCCGCGTGCCTATAAAGGTGGATGACGCGTTCATCGACATGGACTTTGGCGCTTGGGAAGGCCTTTCTCTTGCAGCCGTTCAGCAATGGTTCCCACAACCGCTCGATATATGGAGGAAATATCCGCATCGGTTCCGAGTTCAAGGGGCTGAGACGCTGGCCCAGGTGAGGAAGAGGGTGAAAAAGGGCCTCCAGGCAGCGACAATGGATGGTTCTGTTGTGGTCATAGTGACCCACCGGGTGATCTGCAAGCTGCTCGCCCTTCATTTCCTCGGTGTGTCGAACCGGCACTTCTGGAAAATCAAGTGTGACCCAGCCAGTATTACCCTCGCCGAGCAGAACGGGGACGAGACCACCCTTTCCATGGTCAACCAAACGCTACATCTGCAGGGCTCGGCCATTTGTCGTGAGTATAGAGATTTCTGAAGACTGCCTGAAAACTGTTGACAGGATGTATGCAATAATAGTTAGATTACATGGGTATGTGAATTTTTTTATTAACTTCCAAAAAATCTGTTGAAGGAGGTTGTACATGAGGTTCATGCAGAATCACAAGCTT
>JADGQN010000124.1 GCA_017881765.1 Syntrophobacterales bacterium
ACTGACGGCCGCAGCACTTGCGCTCTCCCTCTTTGCGGGAGCCCTGGCAAGCTACTTCATGGGCAGGCTCACATCCCGGATGAAGCCGGTTGATATACTGAGGAAACTGTGAACCGTCTTGCGGAATATAGACTGCATTTCCGGCTTGACAAAGGGCACGGATGTGGTTAAACTAGTTGCAATGATTCGAAACAAAGAAAAAGCCGTCTCACACGACGCTCAGGCGGACACCAGGATATTTGAACTGCAGGCGGAGATCTGCCAGACGCTGGCGAATCCAAAGAGGCTGCAGATACTCAGCCTGTTGAAGAAAGGGGAACTGGCGGTGGGAGAGATGGTAAAGGCTATGCGCATCGCCAAGGCAAATCTTTCCCAGCACCTTTCCGTCATGAGGCAGAAGGGCATATTGGTTACGAGGCGGGAAGGGACGATGATCTACTACCGTTTGGCCAGACCGAAGATTACCGAGGCATGCGCTATCATGCGCGAAGTCCTGTTGGACTCACTTGCTGATCAGGAGAAGCTTTCGAAAAGTATACGAGAGGGCAATCAAGCCGTAAAGTCCTCCGGCAAAGAACGAAGAAAGGTCGGAAAACTCGGGTAGTGTTGCGCCGCTTCTCTTTTGCGCTATTGTTTACATAATTAGAAACAAATAAACAAATAAACAAAAGGCAAGGAGAGGTTACAATATGTCAGGGCTGGGCCATAACGCCGCACAAATGAGAGACGTCGCGCAGGTACAGGAAACGGGGGCCGCTTTCGGCGCGAGCCTTGATGGAAGGAAACAGAGACTCGAACGGGCGCAGGGGGCGAGAACGACCAAGCAGTTCGTCATGGGGACGGGATTCCTCGCTCTGCTGGCTGCGGGGTGGGTCTTCCCTCTTATCGGTTATTTTATCCCCTTGTGCATGCTTCTCGGGATCGGAGTTGCTCTCTTCCGTGGTCGGACGTGGTGCAACTGGCTCTGCCCGAGAGGTTCGTTCGCTGATGCCCTTCTGAAGAAGGCGAGCCCGGGCCGGAACATACCGGAGGTTTTCCGCTCTTTTCCCTTACGGATCGGCGTAATCACTTTTCTCATGACGATGCTCGCGTACCAGATCGTGAGATTCTGGCCGGACCCCTATGCAATAGGCGGATTCTTCGTGGTGCTCCTGTCGATCACCACGGGTGTGGGTCTGCTTCTGGGACTGAGCCTCCACCAGCGCACCTGGTGCTACGTTTGTCCCATCGGAACAATGTCAAGCTGGGTCGGAGTAAAGAGACGGCCGCTGGCAATAACAAGGGAGAGCTGCACAACATGCAAACTATGCGCGCAGGTCTGCCCGATGCAGCTTGCCCCGCATGAAATGAAGGATGCCGACCGTATGTCGCATTGTGGTGACTGTCTCAAATGCGGCCTTTGCGCCCAGAGCTGCCCCAAGGGTGCGCTTTCATTCGAAGGGCTGCAGCGGGTTTGAGGATAGAGGTTCGTGTAGCAAAATCTTTTCATTGAGGAGGTAGTATGAAAAAGTGGTACGTGGGTGTTGTTGTTGTGGTTTTTGTTGGGCTTACAAGTCTGGTTTTTGCTCAAGGGCCCGGCTCCGGGGCCGGGAGCCCTCCCTTCGCGGGCGGTCCGGGAGGTGTGCATGGTCCCGGTAGCATGATGGGCGGCCCATCCGGACATGAAGGGTTTGAGCGCGGGTGGGGACCCGGATCCCATGGAAAATTTGGTGGCGGAGCGTATCTGGGGCTCTCGAAAGAACAGCTTGACAAGATGCGGGGAATGAGGGACCGGTTTTACAACGAAACCAGGGACCTGAGATATGACATGGCGCAGAAGCGGCTTGAAATGCGGAAATTCTTCATGGATCCCAAGACGGATGACGCGACGCTTCTTACGAAGCAGAAAGAGATGAGCGCGCTGCGGCAGAAGCTTCAGGACAAGATGGCGCAGATGATGATTGAAGGAAGGAAGATTCTCACTCCCGAGCAGCTCCAGAAGCTTGACCGCATGGGTATGGGGCCTGGCGGCATGGGCTTCGGCATGATGGATGGCCCCATGATGGGTCATGGCGGTTCTGGTCCGATGGGCCATGGCATGAGAGGAGGATGCGGTATGATGGGCCGTGGTATGGGGCCGGACGCTTGGTAATCCTGTAACTCAGACAAGGACAGGTGCGGACCGCAGTGCTCAGCCCTGTCCTTGTACCATATTATGGATTTCTCCAAAAAGAGCTGGAGTGAACGGAAACAATGTAAAGGAGGCAGTTGATGCAACACAGGTGCAAAGGAAAACGCAGTAACGATCATACGAACGAGTCAATTCGAAAGGCAGTTGTTAAGGCATTGGTTTCCATCGCAATCGTCCTGACCCTTGGGTTCTTCACCCCGATGGTTTCGGCAGCGGCGCCAAGTGCGACCATTGAGTATCAGCCGATGACAAGCGACGGGCTTGCCGGCGGCTATCCGTTTGAGGCTTGGGTGGTCTTCGACAAGCCCGCGGACCCGACCGTGCCGGGTTATGCTCTGCCGGCCGGCGCGACGTTCCGCTTCACGTTCCCCGAGGCTTTTACACCCCAGCCCGCCGGTCCGCGTCCCGCGGCCGTTCTTCTCTATGGCTGGCCACAAGGTCCCGCTTCTATACCATTTACGGTAGGGCTCGACCCCAAAGACCCGCGCACGATCGTCCTTAAGCTTACGAAGGCCTTTCCCGCCGGTCCGCCCGAGCGTCCGGGACTGAAATCGATCCACCTCCGCTGGGGCCCGCTTAACCCGATGCAGGCAGGTGGCTATCCCATCACCATGCAACTCACTGATGCCGGGCCATTGTCCGGAACAACCCAGGCCATTGCACAGATCACCCCGAAGCCGGTGCCGAACGTGGCGGCCTATGGCCCACTGCATGACGGGCGCAATGAAAACTGGCAGCATGTGAAGACTGGCCAGCAGGCGGCACTGCCCATCGATCTTTTGGTTACCCTCCCCGATAAGGCTCGTTCCTTTATATCATTGAGACCCACCAAAGAGGGAAACTTTGAGATCCTCAGCGACATGGCGCCGATCGGGACGATCACGCGGCGAGGCGCTCCCGTCAACCTCAAGCCGGAACCTTTCGGTCCAGGCTTTGCGCGTTTAGGTATTGTCCGGTACTACGTTACAGCCGGTTCAGAGCCGGGCGTGGCGCAGATAGAAGCACAGCTGCAGGGTGGCACACGCTACACGATCAACGTGATTGTGGAGCGCTGAGCCAAGCACCATAACGGTTGAAATACCGCACTCCGGCCAGGGGTAATGGCTCTCCTGTTGCCTTTGACCGGATGCTGCTCGACAATCTATTAGACGTGACATGAAAGGCTGGAGGCCCAAAACAAAAAGCCACCTGGTTTTGCGCGTGCGTATTGAACCGCATCGACCTGTTGGTGTATCATCTCGAATCGGTCGCCAGGAGGTAGCAGGATGTCTAGCCCGATTCGCTTCGAGACCTTTGAAGGCGAGGCCCTTTTTCTCGACCCGAGAAAGGATTTTCAGCAAACAAAAGAGAGCTTCCACGCACGCGTCGATCCGCTTACCGGCAGGACGGGCCATTTCTCGCACTTCGGTGCAATAAAGCCGCAGAGGCTCGATCTCGACTGCTATCGAAGACCTGAGGTTAAAGGATTCTGCCCGTTCTGTCCGGAAGCAAGAGAAAAAGTCACGCCGAAATTCCCGGAACAGGTTATAGCCGGCGGCAGAGCGAGGAGGAATGAGGCGTTGCTCATTCCTAATCTCTTTCCGTATGACGTGTACAGCGGTGTTACCATAATGGCGGATGAGCACGTTGTCTCCCTTGAGGGATTGAGCGAAACAAGGCTGACGGACGCATTTGCTCTTGGTGTAGAGTTCTTAAAGAGGGTTGCGGCATTCGATGACGCCCCGCCTTACCCCCTCATCACGTGGAACTACATGCCCCCTTCGGGTGGCGGTCTGGTTCATCCACATCAGCAGTGCTTTGCTACAGCGTACCCCGGAAACCAGTACATGGACGAATTGCGCGCCTCGCAGCGATTTTACGATGCACATCACATGAACTACTGGAGCGCCCTCGTTGAAGAAGAAGAATGCATCGGGAAACGCCACATAGGAAGATTGGGCGGCTCCCACTGGCTCGCCTCCTTCGTATCGCTCGGTGTTCTGGGCGAGATCATGTGCGTCTTTCCCGATCTATTCTCTATTCACGATTTTGAAGAGACGCACTTACATGAGCTGGTCTCGGGACTTCTCAGAATCTTTGCCTTCTATCGGGCCAGTGACATCTATAGTTTCAATGGCGCGCTCTTCTTTGGACCGTCCGGACAAAACTGCTTCTCGACGCACTTCAGGATCATACCGAGAACTTTCCTGAACACGCGGGACTTTGCACCTGATCCCAACTTCTTTCAGATGCTGCTTTCCGAACCGGTGAGCGTTGTCATGCCGGAAGACCTCTGCTGCGGCGTAAAAAACTATTTCTAATGAGTGGTGATCCTAATGCCATGCCAGAGGGCTATGCGGGGTTCTGCCCTTACTTTGACGGCTCTATTTCGCCTTTCTTCTCTATGGTGTAGCCGCTCGGATAGGTGATGGGTCCAGTGCTCTGCCCCGGGCCGGGGCCGCAAGAGACTGCGCACGAATAGGTCATGAATGCTATGCCGAGAATCACCAGAAACACCTTGAGCTTCTTCATGAACCCCTCGTACAAATACCGACGTATTTTCGCACGGGCCGTCCCCTGGTGTCAACGATGCGGAGTAGTTAATACTTCCTGAACGTATCATTGTATGGTATGGGTATGAAGAGCGGATAACAAAACGTGAAGGAGGTATTGGACGATGACGGAATTTCAGACATGGTACGAAGGGCTGCAGGTGGAGAGGACCATGAAGGCGTTGCGAAAGAATAATTTTGACGCGCAATTTGTGGCAAAGGCAACGGATGCTGCCGGAGTGATATTTAAGATGATCCCTGACGGAGTGACGGTTGGGGTTGGCGGGTCAATGACCCTGAACCAGATCGGCTTTTTTGAAGAAGCCGCGAAGCACCCGATCAAGCTCCTGAACCCCTCAGCACAGCAGCTCTCGCCAGAAGAATTTATACGGATGCGTCGGAAGATCCTGCTGGCGGATGTTTTCCTTTGCAGCAGTAACGCCGTGACCGAAGACGGCAAACTTTACAACATCGACGGCACAGGCAATCGAGTCGGTGCGATGACGTTCGGGCCTAAGAAGGTGATCCTGGTGTGCGGAGTCAACAAGATCGTCAAAGATGTCACCGAAGCCCACAAAAGGGCCCAGGAGTGGGCGGCGCCCATGAACGCAAAGAGGCTCGCGTTGAAGACGCCGTGTGCGGAGACCGGGGTCTGTGCTGATTGTGCCTCTCCCCAAAGAATATGCAATGTTTATGTTGCTATGGCCAAGAAACCTTCACGAACCGATATAACCGTGCTTCTGGTCGGCGAACCATTAGGGCTTTGAGCCATCGCAACCACCATTTTTCCCGGAGCACCGTTATGGATCGCCTCTGTTTCGCTCCAGAATTACCCAGGGAACGAGTCTGAGGGAACGTCGGGACTACCCCGGCACCTCTATTCCGGCCTTCCCTGTCCGACACATTAGGCACTCTCGCATTGAAAGTGATACAATGACTGGGAGGCCTATTGGTGGAAGGCATTCGGAAGTTATTAAAAGTATTAGCAAAAATGAGCAGGTTCCTTCTGATAGGAAGGGTTGCGGGCATTGGAGAGAAACTTCTCGATATTCTTGTGATCTCCCTGATAATCAAAGTAGGAGTTATCGCAGAATTTCTCATCGTCGTTCCTCTTTACTCCTGTTATTGCACGGGAATTATTGTGGCCTATGATTATTTTCTTGAGAAGGGTTACGATTTTGCGGGGCTGGAATATTTACGGAATATGCAGAAGGGGAAGGTAGAGAAAAAGAAGTTTTTCAAGAGATTTCTGCGATCAGTTATGAGAAGAAGATATTCTATTTTCTGGATTGGAAGTGTCGCTCAAATTAACCCGGACGGAGTGACACTCCTTCTGAGAAAGGACAGGACAAGCACTTTGAGAAATTTCCTTGGGATTACTCTTCCCTCAACTGTCCTTTCGATAGCCTTTTGGACCACGATGTTTAAACTGGGCATTATGGGGGTGGCTTATTTCAAATTGTTTATTCAATAAATCAGAATAGCTCAGGTGGAGGTGCCTGGCTATCTTCAGCCCCGCTTTCTGCTTTTTTGGTCTCGTTTGAAGTATACTTTAGGTAGCAGTAGCCGGGCTAATTTCCCTTAACAAATTAGAACTATTGTTCTATACTATGAGCAGCGCACGGCAGGACCCTGGAGTCCACGGCAGAACACGGAATGAGCGAAAACATCAAAGAACAGCTTAACGACAGCCAATACGAGGCTGTGACCAGCATCGAAGGCCCTGTGCTCGTTATCGCCGGTGCCGGAAGCGGAAAGACCAGAGTGATCGAGTTTCGTGTCCGTCACCTGGTGGAGGCCGGTATCGACCCCACGTCAATCCTGCTTCTCACTTTCACGAGACGAGCTGCCCAGGAGATGATATCGAGGGCTGGCAAGAGCGACCCGCGATGCCGGAGTGTGGAGGGGGGCACATTCCATTCTTTTGCCAACAAAGTGTTGCGGACTTACAGCCATTTTTTCGGCCTTCCTAACAGCTTCACTATTTACGATGAGGCCGACGCCGAGGAAGCGATACACCGTTGCGCCATGAGGTTGGGATTCTATGCCAAGGAAAAGAGACGCCCTAGAAAGGATATGCTCAGAAAGATCATCAGCATGGCCCTCAACAAGGAAATGCGTCTCGAGGACGTACTTGCCAAGTACTATACACCCTTTCTGCAGTATGCGGACGAGATCAAAGAACTCCGCCAGAAGTATATGGAGTACAAAATTGCCTCTCAATGTCTTGACTACGACGATCTGCTCCTTTATCCGAAACTCCTTTTGGAGAACGATAAAATACGTCATCAGCTGTCGGAAGGGTATAAGTACGTAATGGTAGACGAATTCCAGGACACAAACGTCATGCAGGCAGATATTGCGTATTATCTGGCCGAACGGCACGGGCGGATTCTGGTGGTAGGAGATGACACACAGAGCATCTACTCCTTCCGGGGTGCATCCCATAAAAACATCATGAAATTTCCGGAGAGGTTTCCGGCCTGCAGGATCATCAAGCTGGAGGAGAACTACAGGAGCACTCAGGCAATTCTGGATGTAGGCAATGCTGTCATGGATAACATGGAGAATAAGTATGAGAAGTCTCTCCGAGCGGTGAAGAAGGAGCATGGCGAAAAACCGTATCTGATTTACTTCAAAGATGCTTACGAGGAAGCGGCATGGGTTGCCGATCAGGTGAAGGCTTTCTATGACGAGGGGATGGAATTATCGCATCAGTGCATTCTCTTCCGGTCAGCCTATATCACGATCCCTCTTCAGACGGAGCTGAGCAAGAGGAATATTCCTTTCGCGGTGTATGGCGGGCTCAAATTCTATGAAACCGCTCATGTCAAGGACGTGATTGCCCACTTGAAGCTCTTTGTTAACCCTAAGGATGAGCTTGCCTGGAATCGCGTGCTGCTGCTTGTGCCGGGTGTTGGGCCGAGGACTGCTGAAAAGCTCCTTGGCGAGATTGGCGCATGCTTAACTCTTGATTCCATTATCCGCGATGTTATTGAAAAGCATGCGAGGGGAGGTGGGGGTTATTCGGAACGTCTTGCCCTCCTCGGAAATCTTCTCGCCGCGGGTCAGGCAGCCGCGAGCCCCAGCCAAAAATGCCAGGCCGTGCTCGACTACTACGAGCCCGTACTGAGAGAAAAATTCGACCTCGACTGGCACCTCCGGAAAAATGACCTGGAGGCCGTAGCGCAGATATCCGAAAGATACGCATCGATCCGAGACCTTCTGGTCGACCTGGCGATTGAGCCGCCGGAGCGAGGTGTCAAAGATTTTCACGATACGATCTGGGAGAGGCCACTTATTCTTTCGACGATCCATTCGGCAAAGGGACTCGAGTGGCGCAACGTTTTTCTCATCGGCGCTATCGACGGTGTCTTGCCGTCAAGTTACACTACTCACGATGACGAAGCAATGGAAGAGGAACACCGGTTGCTCTACGTAGCTATAACGAGGGCAAGGGAAAGGCTTTATATTCTTGCCCATCACGAAGGCCGCAATAACGGTATACACACGTTTAACCGGCTTTCCCGATTCATTGATGCGGCCAATGTCCGGGCCTGTCTGGATCAGAAGCATGCGTTCCCGCACATGTCGGGGCATGAGCCCGACGTCGATCCAATGTCCAGTTACGGCAAGACAGAACTTTTGTCGAAACTGCTCGACTCCCTTAAATAATTTCTTAAATAAGCCTGGACGATTTTGCGGCTTAATGCATGAGATGGCTGTGTGGCCACGTTATAGTTCCTTTTTACAAAGGCCGTTTTATGGTGGTCTCTTTTAGCGTATTCATTTTCCAGTCAGTCAATTGTGCGACGCTGATGCCGTGAAGAGCCGGTGTCAGACAGGGTCTTCGAGACCAAATCGCTGAAGCGCACACGGTCTCTTTCTTCCTCCTACCATGCATATCGCCTTAGCCGGAGTTCATGCATGAACAAGGTTGGTAATGTTGAGGATCGCTTAGCGGTCGCGACCAGCCCGGCGGGCTCCCCGCGACCACCACACCGCTGTAAGTCGCATGCGCGGCGCCACCCCGAGCACCAGGCATGCTGTCGACACGATGCCGTCGTTCGCACCCAAGACGGCGGCGCGAAGCCGGCCGATGCGTTGCATGCGGTGCCGTTCCCGACGGAATATACGCGTTCTCTTGTTCCCTGCCTCTTCCTATTTGCACTAGTTCGCGTTCTTCCTGACCCCGACTTGACGCAATTGTCCTCGCACCTTACCATTACTTGTAGTATCCCTAACTTTATACGGAGAGATTTCATGACACCGTTGCGCAATTTGTCGGCGGAATCCCACCTGTGGCTTCTGCCTGCAGTGTTGGCGCTCGTCTGCTCGATTCCCTATCCGGGGTCGGCTGCGCAAGGGCATGGAGCCAGGGTCTCGGCAGCGCCGGGCACGCTGGTCCGCTGGTCGGCGCCGGGCACGAAGCGCTGCAGCATGAGCGGGCGCTCCTGGCCCGCATTGCAGGAGACCTGCTATTACCCGGTCGACCTGCTGCAGAAGCCGGGTCTCATCAAGATCACCCGCTGGGGTCACGGTCCCGGCGAGTCTGCGCACATCTCCGTGGAGCCCCACGAACACCCCGGTCTTGGCCGTCGCCGACGGAACGGTGGTGGTCGCCAAGGACCTGTTCTTCCCGGGGAACGCCGTCTTCATCGACCACGGCGACGGCCTCATCAGCATGTCCTTCCACCTTTCCGAGATCAAGGTGAAGGCGGGACAGCAGATCAAGAAGGGCGACACGGTCGCTCCACCGGGCCGCATCTCTTCTTCGGCGTCCGCTGGCACGGCGCCCGCATCAACCCCCACTTCCTGCTTGAGGACCCGGCCAAGATCCCGGCCGTGGGCCCCTGAGCAACGTCGGGCTATACTAACGAAGGCACGGGAGCTAACGCTGCATGCATGCATCAGACCTTAAACGTTTAGAAGAAGCGGCAAAACTGCTCGAGCATCCCGGGTGGATTGCAAAAATTACCAATATGGTTGGCATGCCGATTGATTGGGCAATAAAAAACCTCCCCAAAGGCGCAAGTTCAATGATAACAAAAGCAACGGAAAAAGCGATAACAAAGGCTCTCGTAACAGCTGTATCGACGATGGACCTAAACTATCGAGGCAAACCGTTTACGTGGGCACATAGATTTGCAGTGGCTATCGCCGGCGGTGCAGGAGGCTTTTTCGGTTTGCCAGGTTTAGCTATTGAATTACCCATATCAACAGCAATCATGCTCAGATCGATAGCGGATATCGCAAGAAGTGAGGGCGAACATATTGAAGATATTGACGCACAGCTTGCATGTGTCCAGGTATTTGCGTTAGGGGGTTCTAAAAGAATTGATGATGCACCGGAAACAGGCTATTACGCTGTACGCATAGCGCTCACTCGTGCGCTCGCTGAAGCAGGCGAGTTCATTGCCGAGAGAGGATTCGTAGAAGAGGGCGCAACCGTCATAGTGCGTTTGGTTGCCAGAATTGCTTCTCGATTTGGGGTGGTGGTTTCTGAAAAAGCGGCGGCAGAAACAGTTCCTATAGTCGGGGCGGCCGGTGGCGCGACCATCAACCTCCTTTTTATAAATCATTTTCAAGCAATGGCACGTGGCCATTTTATAGTGAGAAGCCTTGAGCGCACATGGGGCGAAGCAGTTGTAAAAAAGGAATATGAAAGGATCGCAAAAGAGCTATAAAGAGCCCTGCGGGCTCGATCATGAGACAGTCACCGGAGACCAACGAAACGATATCACCGCTTCCTGGGGCCAGGTCCCTCGAGCTAAGCGGGTCTATTCATCACTTCGGTTGGAAATCGATAAACGCCTTTTCATGGTATAGCATTGATAATAGACCGTATAATGACTAACTTTTATTAACAGCTATTCGATAAAACTGTTTTTTTGAGAGGTATATATGGACCGTCGCGATGAAATAGCAAAGGTTGCTCACGACTTATTTGAAAAGGATGGCAGGCTACACGGAAAAGACTTTGACCACTGGATTGAAGCCGAGGCAATAGTAAAGGCGAAGTACGAAAAAGGGAATGAAAGCAAGCCTGG
>JADGQN010000125.1 GCA_017881765.1 Syntrophobacterales bacterium
TGCGCTCGGGATTATGGCACAACACGTACCGCGTCCCGTCCTTTTCCACTTCCACCAGTTGATGGTGATCGAACAGGTCAAGCTGCACCGGGTGGTCTTGTGTCTCCACCGCCTTCATCATCTCTTCCCGTGTCAGGGCCGTGATGTAACTGAAGCTTTCCCACCACCCCTCTTTTTCGAGCTCTGCGATCCGCGCATGGGTCACCATACCCCGGTCCCCCACGAAGATGAACTCTTCAAGCCCGAGTTTTTCCTTCAGGTTGATCAGTTGCCCCTTGACCGTTGTCTGGTCTGCGGTGTTGCCCTTGAACACGTCCACCCAGATCGGGCACCCCCGCTCGTCTGAAATGATACCGATCACCACTTGGAGCTTCCCTTTTTTTCCGTCCCGGTTGTAGCCATATTCTGCCAGCGGGCAGGTAGTGCCTTCGAAATAGCTCGAGGTGATGTCATACAGGTACAGCTTCCCCGGCGTATGGTTCCGGCTGTACAGTGCTTTCAGGATCTCTTCCCGTTTACCCTCCAATGCAGAAAGCGCCCCGTACCATGTCTTGAGCGACGGCGCTTTCTTTTCGTTGAGGAGGAAGGATGAGGCTTCCTTCTCGTAAAGCCTTTGCAATGCCATGACCGAAAGCGGCTTCGGAGCAATGATCCGCTCCACGATGATGGCCATGACGGCGATGAAGTGTTTCAGGGACAAACAGGATTTCACCAGCTGGTATATGCCGAGTTGTTTGAGCACGGAGAATGCCACGAAGGCCGGCCCTATGACGAGAGACCCTTGATGCATGATCTCTTTGATGTGGACATACTCTTCCAGAACTGTTGCATCGCCCCGCTTCAGTGCTTCCGTAATCAGGTTGACGATAAACGTCGGCAAGTTGCCCAAGTTGGCTAAGGTCTTGTTGCGCGGGGTGCCGTGTTCGTCTCGGTAGGACGTGATGACAAGGGGGGTCTCGTAAACCTTTCCTTTATAGCTACGCCTCGCATACCCAACCCTCATCTTCATTGCTATATATTAGCATTATAAGGCATGGGATGTCAAGCATAAATGATACTTATTACTCGCTACATCATTGACCTGTCCATCCCCTGTTTTCTCCCATGGTTGTGCGGTTTATGGCAACCCTCTCTGTAGCGACTACTTAAGTTCCGTTTTATGAATGATCAGTATGCGAAGGGATGTCTCGAGGGGGTGAAGGGGTACGGCATGGATATGGCGGTGGAGGCGCTCAAACTGGTGTGCAAGGATGACATGGGTAAGGACGCCGTTAAGGAAGGCCTCAAGAAAGTCCTCTTCCGAAACCTCCCCAACGAGAAGCAGATGGATCTGACAACCTACATGAAGGAGGGAGTTGTCACAGTGGAAGCCCACTGGGGTGGAGCAGGGTATGTTTCCTCAGGCCAGATTCAGGATGTGATTGAAGGTGGGTTATAGTGCGGCCAGAGGAAGAGTCACTTTATCGGATTCCAGCCAAGCAGCCGCGATTCTTACTGGAGCGGCTGAGTAGTCTGGCTCGCCGTCGTGAGGAAGGGGAAGAGGTCCCTTTGCCGTTGATCGTACTACACCTGCCCGCGGGACGTGATATCACAGGCTTTGTCATACGACTCGCGGCCGACGATCTGAAAGGGGATGTGCTGCTCTTTCATGTACCGGGGCCCGACCTGGGGCAGCCGCGGTTTCACCTGACCTACATCGATCCGCGCATAGTGGAAGGAATAACGGTGCTCGACGCCGACACTGTGGCTCACTGGATCAGCTTTGGCGCCATTCCCGCGCCGGAGCCAAAGACGCCGCCCAGCCGGTTCGAGCTGAATCGCCAGTTGGGGGAGGCAGCGAAGTCACTGGCTTCCGATTCCGGATGGTCCTTTCAGGCGGACATCGATGGGGAAGGTATCCCCGGATCGGGCGCCTCATGGCAAAGCATGGCAGAGCTGATACACCAGGGAATGGCTGTCTTAAAGGAGCTCCTTACCGACCCCATGGCTAAAGACGCTTTGAAACAGAACGTCCGGAGTGTGCGCTTCGGCAACGCATCGCAGCCGGGCGTCACACTCATCGACGGAATGCTCTGCATCCGCGCCGACCTGTCACAAGGATTCGAAGGTCGTCTCCGCAAAGACGATCTGCAGGCTGCTATCGGCAAGGTCCTTTGATCAGAGACCTAATTCTATTTTCGATCCGCCGGAACAACTCAGAAACATGAGACGTATGAACCGACTTTCGCCGAGCATCACAGGAGTGCGCCCTGCCCCTTGATCTCCTTCCTCTCCGCGGCCTCGAATATCTTGATCTTTCCGTACTCACCATCGTAGCCCGGCTTGATGTGAACCTTGCCGGCCCGCATCCGTGCAATGGCTTCGGCCACGAGCGGCGACGCTGCCCGTTCAATCTCCACCAGCGGCGCGTCCATAAGGATTTTAAACTCATTACCCAGCCTCGCGAGCAGGCTCATATAGTCGCCCTGCACGGACTTGCTGTTCGCGCCCACCACTCCGCGGGCCTCGGCCAGCACCTCCTGCAAGGGAATCAGAGAATAGTACGGAGGAGCACCCGGCGGCTTGAAGCCGTGCTTTCGGTCAGCGAGCAGCTCAACTCTATGCATGACACCGATAGTGAGCCGCTTGCCGCAGGCGGGGCACCGGTAATCATGCTGCTTCGTTTCCCCGGGCGCGAAGCGCACATCACACGCCCTGTGGCCGTCGTAATGGTACTTTCCTTCTTCCGGAAAGAATTCTATCGTGCCCATAAATTGCTCGCGTGTCTTTATGGCATGAGTGATGGCGCCATAAGAGACCTCGACGTCCAGGATATTCGCTTCTCTTCCCAGTTTCGGCGCTGAATGCGCGTCAGAGTTGGAAATGAGCGTTATCCCGTCCAGGGCCGAAAGACGCCAGTTCATGGCAGGGTCTGAGGAGAGGCCCGTTTCTATGGCATATATGTGCGGGGTAAGCTCCTCGAAGCACTCTTCGAGCGAATCAAAACCGGATGCCGCGCCGAATACCGAAAAATGAGGGGTCCACGCGTGAGCCGGGATGAACATCGCCTGGGGAGACGCATCGAGCGTGATCTTGAGAAGCTCTTTCGCGTCGAGCCCGAGGATGGGCCTTCCATCCGATTTTATATTGCCTATCCTGGAGAGCGCGAGGTTGAACTTAGCCGCGCTGGCAAAGTCGGGGACAAAGACGAGACAGTGAACCTTGCGCGTCCTGTCATGTTTCTTATAGATGCAGCTTATCTCAACGGAGAGGAGAAAAGAGACATCCGCCCTGCATGATTCGGGTACGGTCTCCGGGCGCAGTTCCTCTTTCAACTGAAACAGACCATTCCCTGTCGGCTCCAGTTTTTCACCCAGTTCCTTGAACCACTTTGGATGGGTGAAGTCTCCGGTACCGACGACAGCGATACCTTTCATCTGAGCCCATTTCCAGATGCCCTCAGGTACCATCTCCGCGCTCGTGGCCCTGGAATAACACGAATGGATGTGCAGATCGGCGATGAAGGACATGGTTATCGGTATCCCCCGTATTCCCTCGTACACTCGGCCCAGACTTTGACCAGTTCGGGCTTCGCATCGTCGAGGACCGTCCTCGCGGACATGATGAAGCCCCCTCCCCTGCCCACACCCTCGATCAGCCTTCTCGTCTGCTCCTTGATCTGTTCGGGCGTCCCCGTACTCAGCAGGGAAACAGGCATGCCTCCCACAATACAAATCGTATCACCCACGATCTCTTTCGCCTTGAAAATATCCGTGGTGTCGAACATGGCCAGCACCTTGCCTCTGGGCAGCTCACGAAGATACGGCAGGCGTGTGGTGCAATCTCCTTCCAAAAAAGCACACGGCGTCATTCCCGCGTCTACCAGTCCCAGGATCAGTTTTTTCAGGCCCGGCCAATAAAAGGTCTCGAACTGCTTCAAGGACATGAAGCCGTCCGATCCTCGGTGGAGAGGAATGAAGACCCTCGGATTACCGCCCCTTTTTGCCCCGTCAACCGCACTTTTCAAGAGCATCGGGAAAACCTTCTCCATGGTCTTGTGGAGTTTGTCGGGCTGCCGGTACATGTCGAGCATTGTCCCGCGCATGCCCCTCAACATGTCAGAGATCAGGTCGAAGGGGGCGTACGTGGTGACGCCGAATGCCTGCGGGAAACCAAGTGCTGCCATCTCCCGGTCGAATCCGCCAAGGATCGCGAGATATTTGGACGCCTCCAGCCCCGCCCTGTAAAGTGATGCAAAGGCTTCCGCGATAGACGGGTCGGCAAATATGGCGCTGCCAAAAATGGCACCCTTGTAACCCTGGAGAAAGAGTGCATCAATCGAAGGGAGGTTGCGCAGAGGCTCCAGGGCCCCGTACAGGCGCGGCATATAGACCCTTATGATGTAGTCGGAGGGGTCAGCGAGGAACGCATCATACTCATCGGCCTTCATATATTCGCCTTCAACAAATTGGAACGTCGAAAAGCCGGAGACCCCATGGCCGGGCCATCTGATCTGCCTGCAATCGAGGATGTCCAGTGCGGTCCCCGGATAGACCGCAGCCGCGGCGAAGTACATATCGGGCTCCAGTTCCAGGACCATCTGCTTGTTGGCTGCCACCCATCTATCACTCTGATAGAAGGCGTCTTGCGCGCTCAATCCCGCAAACCGGGCTGCAAGAAGATGCGTATTCGGAAGGAACGGAACCCTGTCCGGGACTTTCAGACTGATCGCATCCTCCACCCTCTTGAGCCGCTCTTTATAACGGTCTTCCGCTGTCTCAGGCATCCCGCGTACCTCGCATATTATTTTTGTCAAGTATACTCTATGGGCGGAACCGGGGCAACAGAAACAACGAGACTCGCGTCTGCTCCGCGCCCCCCGCGCCCCCGGCTTGACAGCCGCAAGCCCTCGTGATACCTTAACATTTCGTAACAGAGCGTTGCAGGTGCTCAGGGTCAGGTGTTGATTTCTCACGGACTATGGCTTGACCCAAAGAAAAAGGGAGAAAAATAGCATGACTGACTTAAAGGTAAGGGAGATCAAGAGATTGGCTTACGAGAGGCCTCCGATAAGAAGGGGGTATGCGAACCAGACTCTCTATGTCAACATTTCGGACTCGACAATCTCCTGCAAACCCGTAAGCGAGAAGATGAAGGAAACCTTCGTGGGAGGAAAGGGCTTTGATCTCTGGCTCCTCTGGAACGCTGTGAATAGCAGGACCCGGTGGGACTCTCCCGAGAACGCCCTTTGCATCGCCTGCGGGCCATTGGGCGGAACCCCGATATATCCGGGATCAGGTAAAAGCATCGTGACCGCCATCTCTCCCACTACGGGCTCGGTGATGGACTCCAATGTGGGCGGTTTCTTCGGTCCCTACTTAAAGTTCTCAGGTTTCGATGCCCTGGAAATCCAGGGTAAAACCGACGTGCCCACGGTCATCTTCATCGACGGCATCAATAAACAGGTCCAGGTACTGGAAGTGACCGGTCTCCCGGAAGGGGCGCATGAAATCTCCGAAGTCCTGACCAACCATTTTGGCCAGGGAAAGCCAAGGAACATATCCGTGGTCTCCTCAGGACCCGGCGCAAAGCACACCCTGATCGGACTCCTCAACTTCTCCTGGTACGACCCGAAAAGATCACGGGCCCGGCTCAAGCAGGCAGGCCGGGGAGGTCTCGGGACCGTATTCGCGGATAAGGGCTTGAAAGCCATCGTGGCCCGCTGGGATACGGTGACCCTGGCGATGAATGACCCTGCTGATGAGGCGGCCCTCAAAGAGGTGGCAAGGCTCCACTCCCGGGAGATCATGGAACAGGACCCCAAGCAAAACCAGATGTCGATGGTTGGCACTGCCCATCTCGTCCCCATCATGAATGATTATGACCTTCTGCCCACCCACAACTTCCGTTACGGCCGGCATCCCGACGCATCCAAAGTTGGAATGGACGTTTACAGGCCTCTCTTTGACAAGGGATACGACGGGTGCTGGATGGGCTGCTCGCTGGCCTGTTCCCACGGAGTCAAGGACTTTGTGCCCACAACCGGCCCTCATGCCGGGCAAAAGGTCTACGTGGATGGGCCGGAGTACGAGACGATCGCGGGCTGCGGTTCAAACCATGGGATCTTTGATCCCCTGCACATCATTGAGATGAACTTCTACTGCGATAACTACGGGCTCGATTCAATTTCAGTAGGGACCTCCATCGCGTTTGCCATGGAGTGCTTTGAGACGGGTCTCATCAATAAAACCCACACGGGGATGGACCTGTCCTTCGGGAACAAGGCCAGCGCCCTGGAGATCGTCCATCAGATGGCACGCGGAGAAGGGTTCGGCAAGATGGTGGGACAGGGCGTGCGCAGGATGAAGCAAATCTTCTCACGTGAATACGGCGCGGACCGCGCCTTCATGGAGGACATCGGCATGGAGGCCAAGGGTCTCGAGTTCTCCGAATACATGCCCAAGGAATCCCTTGCCCAGCAGGGCGGCTACGGCCTCGCCCTCAAAGGACCCCAGCATGACGAGGCATGGCTCATCTTCCTGGATATGGTGCACAATTTCATGCCCACATTCGAGCAAAAGGCTGAAGCTCTCCACTGGTTCCCCCTGTGGCGCACCTGGTTCGGCCTCTGTGGCCTGTGCAAACTCCCCTGGAACGACGTGGTGCCGGCGGACAACAAGCAGACCAAAGAGCCTGCAAAGGTAATCCAGCACGTCGAATGGTACACGCAGTATTTTAATGCGGTGACCGGCAAGAGCCTGGTACCCGCTGACTTGATCACCATGAGTGAAAAGGTCTATAACTTCCAGCGCATCCTCTGTCTCAAGATGGGCTACGGCCGGCGGGAGCATGATGCCATTCCATACAGATCCATGGGTCCGGTGACCGTCGATGAATATGAATCGAGGGCCGAACGTTACGACAAGCAGTTGAAGGAGATTTACGCGGTAGACACCGACGGAAAAGACACGGCAGAGAAGGTGAAGACGCTCCGGAAATTCCGCGAAGAGAGATATGAGCAGCTCAAGGACGCCGTGTACGAGCGAAGGGGCTGGACACATGATGGCATCCCGACGCTTGACACGGTAAGGCGGCTCGGGATAGACTTTCCCGAGGTTCTGGACGTGTTGCAGGCGCATGGAGTGGCGTAATGGTACTGGATGAGGGTAGAGAGTTCTGCTGGAGAGAAGGCATGACGGTCGCCGACCTTCTGAAGGAGTTGGATGACCCGTACCCCTATGCCGTAGTACGCGTCAACGACGCCGTCATTTCAGGGCCCGACTTCGAAAAAGCCGCGGTACCGCGAGGCTCGGAAGTACACCTCATCCCCCTGATCGCGGGCGGATAGACTAAGGCAGAGGTAAAAACAAGAACAGGTAGAGGAAAGAACAGGAACGAAGGTTGAGAGAAGAGCCAAGAAAAGTCTTGGTCCCTGTTTCAACCTTCGTTTTAGTCTTTACCTATACCTGCTTTATCTCTTTCCTGTTATTCTTTGCGTCAGTCTTTAACGCCTGCAAGCCGTTTGGCCGCCTTTTTCTTGCTTTCGATGTCGGTTTCCCTGAATATGGTCACACGGTGCGCCTCGGGTGAGCCGCCGCCGTGGATGTCGGAAATAGTATCCGCGCTCTCCATCGCCAGCTTTTCCGCCAGTCTGTACATCTTCACCCTTTTCTCCACGGGCACGCTATCCACACCCTTCATGTACTTCTTCAGCAAGTCCCCGATCTCCGGGTTCGCAAAATCCCTGTCGGACGGCAGGTCAGCTACAAAGCCGCCGCACGCATCGATCATGAGCCTCGTCGCCTCTGCCATCTCCTTACCTTCATGGATCTTCGACGCGTTGGCCAGGACCGTATCGATGAAATAGGCTCCTGAAGGCTGTTTCTTTCCTTCGTAAGAAGAAGCCAGGCAACATGCATAGAGCGTTTCGGCCCTGTGGATCATGTCGATCACCTTCTGCTTCAGGTGACCCGCTTTCGCTGTGCCGTTGTAATCCATCAGGTTGAGGGCGCAGCCGACCATGCAATCGATCTTGCCGGACTTGCATCCGCCATGGCTCTGCCGGTGGAAGGAGGAAAACTTCACGACCATGTCCTGGGCAAACTCCGACTCCCCGCACATGAAGACCCTTTCCCACGGAACGAAGACATTGTCGAAGATAAGCGTGGGGCAGTACTTGGAATAATAAACGTTGCCGCAATCGGCACCGTCAAGTTCGCGCATATCCAACGAGGACCTGCCGACCACGTGGATCAGTCCCGGCGCATCCGAAGGAACGGCAAAGGAAACGGCGTAGTCCGCATCGCCCTTGCCCATCGCCCGTGTGGGAATGACGATGATCTCGTGGGATGAGAGAGAGCCGGTCTGGTGGGCCTTCGCTCCGCGGACAACGATGCCGTCGTCACGCTTCTCCACCACGCGGACGAACATGTCTTTGTCCACCTGCTCGTGGGGCGCGAGTGAGCGGTCGCCCTTCACGTCCGTAACGCCTGCATTGGCCGTGAGGTCCTCCCTCTGCATACGCTTCAGGAACTCCGTGAACCGCTTATAATACTCTGTGTTGTACTTCTTGTCGATGTCGTAGGTCACGATGGCCAGTGTTGAGAGACAGTCGAGGCCCGTACACCTCTGGTGGCACGTACCTACGTGATTAGCCGTCTTGCGGTTCACCTTCACCCTTGCCACAAGGTCACCGACGTTGGCGGGCGGCAGCGTGAAACGGCTTACGGGCTCGTTAATAAGCGGGCTTACCGTGACGAACAGATCCTTGTTCTCAGCCATCTCCGCCAGCTCATACGTGGCGCCCGTTGCCTCAATACCCGCGCGCAGGCGTGGGTTATCGACGATGTTGGTGACGCGCTGCCCGAACATGTAGGCAGTGGGCTTAAGAGCCCGAATTGATTCAATGTATTCCGCTTTTGTCTTAAGACCCATGGTGTAACCTCCTCCTGTTGATTTTCATTATGGTAATGTCGCAAACCTTGCGTTGCTAGAACTCGGCCTTCTCCTGTTCCGCCAGCATCTTGCGGACACCTGCCAGAACCTGCACCTTCACATTCGTGACGTGGTTCTTCAGCACGCTCTGTGCCCTTTCAAGACTGCGCACGGAAACGGTATCGTATATCTCCTGGTGCTCCTGGTCGGTTGCCGTGAGGGACGTCCTGGGAAGATTGCCGTACTTAAGGAACAGGATATCGAACAGATTTTCCAGGGTGCGGACCTGTGTCTCCTTCCCCGAAAGGGATGCGAGCGTCAGGTGAAATTCCCTGTTCTTGAAAAGACGCTCTTTCAGATAGATTTCGCGCTCGGCTGCCTGATGCGCGTGGAGCGCCGCCTTCAGTTTGCCAAGCGCCTCCTTGTTGAGGTTGTGAATGGTAGCGCGAAGAAGCGAAGGCTCGATAAGCTCCCTCATCTCATAGATCTCTTCGATCTCTTTGATACTGAAGGGAGTCATACAGAATCCGCGGTTCGGTTCATGAGACACAAAGCTGAGCAACTCGAGTCTCTTCAGCGCCTGGATAATGGGCGTCGGGCTCAGATGCAACTTCTCGGCGAGTTCCCGGTAAGCGATCTTCTGCCCCGGTACGAGTTCCCTCGTGTAGATCATGCGCCGAATCCCATGATAGGCAATCTGGCTGCTGTCTTCCGCCGGCTGCTTGCCGCCCTTTTCACTTTTCTTTTGCGCCATCTCTGCACCCTTTTTTGTTTTTTGTTGTAGCACGATTTATTCTACACATATTAAATTACATTTGCAATTAAATTTTAAAAACATTTTATGATAACTATTTGCGCACTCAATTTAAAATTAATTATCTGATTATTTTCGTTGACATGCGACCCCGGCGATTTTATACTTGTGTGCACGATCTCTGGATAGGGACGCGCTGCCGTGAAAAATAAGCCTAAAGGAACCGAATCGCCATGAGACTGCATGAATACGAGGCATTGGATATCTTTGAGCAGAACCGTATCCCTGTTCCCCACCGCGGTATTGCAACGACCATGCACGAAGCGTTACAGCTGGCCGGAGAGATAGGCTATCCGGTCGTGCTGAAAGCCCAGGTTCTCGTGGGAGGGCGCGGACTTGCCGGGGGCATAAAGATGGCTTCCAATCCCGACGAACTGAAGGATATGGCCGAGGAACTGCTCGGCTCCGATGTCAAGGGACTCCCGGTAGGGAAGATACTCGTCTGCGAGAAGGCGGAGATCGCGAAAGAACTCTATCTGGGCATCACGATAGACGGCTATTCAGGCAGGCCCGTCATTGTTGTCAGTACGGAAGGGGGAGCGCTTATCGAAGAAACGGCGAGAACATCGCCGGAAAAGATGGCAGCGATCCATATCGACCCCTCCTTCGGCTATTACCCGTACCAGGCCCGCTCCCTTCTTCGGATGCTCGGGCTGAAGCAGCAACTCATCACTCCATGGAGTGACATCATCGGCCAGCTATATAACGTGGCACTGCGTTATGAGGCCCTGATCGCTGAGATCAACCCCCTGGTCGTCCTCCCGAATGGTGGGCTCCTCGCTGTTGATGCTGTCCTCGAAATAGACGATTCGGCCCTGTCGCGGATTCACTTCCCTCTGCCGGATCGCGTGGATCGGATCGAGAATCCCCTGGAGCGCAGGGGCAGGGAGATTGGTGTCACCTATGTAGACTTGGACGGGGACATAGGCATCATCTCGTCGGGCGCCGGCCTGGGCATGGCATCCATGGATATCATTGGCCAGAAGATGAAGCCCGC
>JADGQN010000509.1 GCA_017881765.1 Syntrophobacterales bacterium
AAAAGAGCTCCCATCAGGCACGTTGGCATTTCGCGAGCCTACCAGGAACGTTTTGCGCCTGCCGGAGAGGCCGAGATTGGCGAGGAGCGTCGCTTCAAGGGCTTCCCCCCCGTCCGTGGCGCCAAAGAGCGCAACAGTTTTTGGGCCAAACATTTTCCTTATATCGCCCATCTTTTTATATCCCCTACCGGCCGGTCCCTATCCGCACCACCACCATTCACTGAGCGAGTCAGGCCTATCGCGCGCCTTGAGCCCCTACCTTGATCTCTATGCGAGTTCCGCTTGCCTCGCTTCCTTCTCCACCCATATTGAGTGCTCTACAAGACCGAAGGCATTGAGCGTTTCGCCTATAGTCAAGCCCGTCCTGCTTCCGTGGCGGTGAGGAAGGTGGGTATCCCATACCAGACTGAGAGCCATGTCACCGTGAAACGACGCGCTGTTATATACATGGATCTGAACAAGTCCGGACTCTTTGACCACATTGTTTACCGAGTAACGAAGCAGACCAAGAGCAGCCTCAGTCTGGCCCTCTGTCGCCCTTAACCGTATCATTTCCATCCAAACCATTAGCGTATCCCCATGTAGTATTTGTCATTCCTTACAAAGCATAAACTGTGCCAGCTCTATTTGCGAGGCCTGTCGCTGATTAGGGACGGTCGAGAGTACGCACCATTAAATGTGGCAGAAAAGACTATCATAATTGCAAGATATGATGTAAACTATCACATGTTACAGTAAAAGCCAAGATGGGGGACGAGATGCCTTTTTACATGCACGAGAATGATTTTTTTCGGGAATTTACGCTGCGGATCTGCGGGAGCTTTGATTTAGGCGAGGCATTGTGGCGGTGTCTTCTCTACGTGCGCGCTGATATGCCTGCAGACGAATTGATGCTTACGGTCTTCGACCCAGGATTCGGCTTTCTGGAAGTAGTGGCAACAGCCACTGAAAAGGAAGGGATTACGCGATCGGATAAGATAACTATGGCCCTTGAACTGCGCCAACAGCTCGAACATGTTGAGCACTACCCCCGGGTAAGAATATGTAATGATGTTTGGCAGGATCCGATAATGGAAAGGGTTGCAGTTCAGTACAAATGGCCCGATTCTTCTCTCATCGTCGGGCGGCTGGTCATCCAGCATAACTTCATCGGTTCCCTTATCGTCCGCGCCGATGGAAAAGACAGGTATACCAAAGAACATGCCAGGCTCTGGTCGCTCGTGAACGAGCCGGCGGGAATCGCGCTGGCAAATAGCAAACAGTATTATGAACTACTGAAGCTAAAGGATCTTCTTGCCGATGACAACCGGTATTTACAGAATGAACTAAGGAGAAGCTGGGCAGAAAAAATAGTGGGGGCAGACTTTGGGCTGCGAGACGTGATGGAACAAGTGGTTAAAGTAGCCCCTTTAACCAGTCCGGTGCTACTCCTCGGCGAGACGGGGACGGGCAAGGAGGTTATCGCGAACGCGATTCACAACCTCTCGCCCCGGAACAACGGCCCCTTGATCACGGTTAATTGTGGTGCAATCCCCGAGTCGCTTATCGATAGCGAACTTTTTGGGCATGAGAAGGGTGCTTTTACGGGAGCGCTCACAGAGAGAAGGGGCCGGTTCGAGCGGGCCGATAAGGGCACGATCTTTCTCGATGAAATAGGTGAACTCCCGCCCCAGGCTCAGGTGAGACTTCTGCGCGTTCTTCAGGAGAAGGAAATTGAGCGGGTGGGTGGCACCCATCCTATCAAGTTAGACATACGGATCATCTCCGCCACCAATAGAAATCTGGAAAAGCTCGTTGCAACGGGAAATTTCAGGGACGATCTCTATTATCGGCTTGGGGTTTTTCCGGTGCGGATCCCGCCACTGAGGGAGCGGAAGGCGGACATCCCGGCTTTGGTCGAGCATTTTGTCCAGAAGAAGGCGCGCGAGATGGGCTTACACTCCGTGCCTACCCTGGCTCCCGGGGCTATTGACCGGCTGATGAGACACGACTGGCCGGGCAATGTGCGAGAGGTGGCGAACATCGTTGAAAGGGCACTCATTCAATCCAACGGCAAACCTCTTCTCTTTATGAATTTCATGACTTCACCCGGTGATACGAACCAGGAGCCCGCAGCAGGACAAGAACCGATTGGTCTGACGCTCGAGGAGATGGAAGCGCTCCATATCCGACGTACGCTCGAGATGACCCGCGGAAGAATAGAAGGAAAGGACGGTGCAGCCGTGCTTCTCGGAATAAATCCGAGCACCTTGAGGGCTAGAATGCGAAAGCTCCATATCTCTTTCGGCCGAAAGCAGACACTCCAGCCGGCATAAATGCATTTTAAAAAGCCGCGAGCAAGCGTTTTCACTTCATGCGCTTTGACGGTAAGAGGCAATCTCCTCTGCCTCTTCTTTGCGGGCGCTCTTGCCGAATATTTCTTTGAGTTTGCCCCAATGACGCGCAAACAATTCCCGCGGCATCTCTTTTAACGCCGTGGAAATCCTGGGCCTGAACTCCATGACTGAGATGATGTCTTTTCCACATTAAGGCCGGGCGCGACCTCGATGAGCGTCAGCCCGTCCTTTTCAGAGAGAAGACCGACCGCTCAGTGACATAGAGGACCGATTTACCCATTTTACGGGCGTAATCACCGCTGAAAGTGATGTGGTCAACCCGTTTGACGAATTTTTTCTTGTCGCCTTCTTTGACGACGATGATTTTGCGGTTCTCCACCGCGTATTGCGCTCCGACTGTCATGGTGCCGATGAAAACGACTTTCTTGGCGCTGGAAGAGATGTTGATAAAGCCGCCCGGTCCGACTATCCGGTCCCCGAACCTACTGACATTGAGGTTTCCCTCGGCGTCAGTCTGGGCCAAGCCCAGGATACAGGTGTCAAGGCCGCCGCCGTCGTAACACAGGGCTTCAGCCGCTGAACAAGCTCCGGAGAAATCGGCGTCGGATGCTTCTCGTAGTGGAGCATTTCCTTCATGTCAACGAGCTGCTTTAGACAGTAAAGGCAGGTAAGGAAATGCTCTTCCGCTCTCTGCTTCTCCTCATCGCCGAGCTTTCCCTCTGCAAACAGCCCTATTGAAACAGTGTCGAGGCACTCAGGGGTTCTGAGCGTGTCAATCTCTTTCATATCTTCCAATTATGACAGTATCTTCCAAATATGACAGAACATTATGTGGCATATGACAGAACATTATGTGGCATATGACAGAACATTATGTG
>JADGQN010000126.1 GCA_017881765.1 Syntrophobacterales bacterium
GTATCTCAAGTTTTTCAAGGAATTCGGCAGGATCCTGAAAGAGGGCATCTACTTTGACGTTGCAAAGAGAGAAACCATAGCCGACCTGCTTCTGCTACCATCAACAAAGACCGAGAAGGATGCTTTCACAACCCTTCAAAAGTATGTCGAGGGTATGAAAGAAGATCAGAAAGAGATCTACTATATCACCAGCACCTCTCTGGAAGAGGCGCAAAAAAGCCCGTATCTCGAAGCCTTCACAGACAAAGACTATGAAGTGCTTATCATGCTCGATGAGATCGATGACGTCGTGATGGGAGGCTTCGAATATAAAGGAAAACATTTGAAATCAGTAAGCCGGGGCGACATCGATCTGAAAGGTGAGACCGGTGGGAAGGAAAAGACCAGGCAGAAGTATACAAAGCTCCTCGACCTCATCAAAGAAAGGCTGAAAGACGACGTGAAAGACGTGCGCCTCTCGGGGAGGCTCAAAGACTCTCCTTGCTGTCTCGTGACCGATACGGGCGATCTCGACCCGCAGACAGAAAAGATATTACGGGCCATGGGACAGGAGGTTCCCGGGGGCAAGAGGATTCTCGAGATAAATCAGGATCACCCGCTTTTCGAGATGATGAATGGCATCTTCGAGAAGGATAAAAAGAGTCCTCTCCTCGACGAATACATCGGGCTGCTTTACGACCAGGCGCTCCTCCTGGAAGGCTCCAAGCCCAAGGATCCCGTGGCGCTGGCCAGAACAGTGGCCCGGCTCATGCTGAAGGGAGCGGAATAGAAAGACAGGGTCACGGGTCATGGGTCATGGAGAACAGTGGACGAGCAAAAAAAGCAGTGCTCCAACCAGCGTAGTTTCATGATTTAACGAAGATGCCTAATCTGTTTTTGAAAAAGGCGTTTGCGGTTGTTTTATCTTCTGGTTTACCCGTGACCCTTGCCCCGTGACCCATGACCCGCTCTTGACCTAAGGTTTGTTCGTGAGCAGCACCAAAGATCGATCGGTGCCCATGTCCTGGCGACGGAGCACCATGAGTCTGCCCGTTGAAAGCAGCTCCTTTTCCAGACGCTGATGGCTGTCCCTGATCGTAACAAAGACCTGGCTTCCGCCCGCGAGAACATCCTCAAGAGCCTGGAGATCCTCTATTTCTTTCGGATGGTATCCCGTATAGAACGGTAGGGCACCCCTTAAGGTCTCGTCGGGCTGGTACGCATAAAGCGCGGCATCCGTCGCGACCACGCTCTTTACCTGCTGACAGAACGGCACGAGACTCTTATACCGGTCAACCAAGGGCACAACTATGACGAGAGCAAATATCAGAATGGCGTATATTGCCGCGCTCGAATATATCCAGAAGCGCGCTACCTGACGTGTGGCAAGAAAACGGAGCGAAAGAAGAGAGAACAGCACGGCCAACACTGAAACAGCGATCACGGCTGCAAGCAATCTCCATGATGAGTCAATCGCATATAGCCTGCCGGCATAAAGATAAAGCGGTATGCACATGAATCCGATCAGCAGGGGAACGCAGCCGAAAATCCAGAGGAAAACTTTTTCTACCCTGTGAAAGGTTCGAGATTCCAAGGTCGCATCGATGTATGAGGCGGTCAACATGGCGATGGGGGCGAAGATCGGCATCAGATAGAGCACCCTTTTGGTTGACGCGAAACTCAGAAAGACAAATCCGGTGAGGAACCAGCATCCCGCGAACAGGAGGCCTTTTTGGTATCCAGCCGATTCCTTCCTCGGTCGCACAACGCAGAAATAGAGAACCGGCACGAGCAAGAGGCCCCAAGGGAGAAAGCCGATGGGAAATTCGGTGAGATAGTAATAGAGGGGCTGGTGATGGCCCGACGCACCTCCGGGCAGGAATCGCTGAAGGTGGTTATAGATGACGTAAACCTTGAGGTGCTCTGCCCCGCCCTGGTACCAGAGCGCCATAAACCACGGCAGCGCCATCAGTACGAATACGAGTGCACCGAGCCAGAGCTGCATCCTGAGCAGTTCCTTCAGATTCCTGTCAAAGATGATGAACGCGAGCACTCCGAGGCCTGGAATCGCAATCCCTATGAAACCCTTGGAATAAAAAGCAAGCGTGCAGGATATGTAGCAGAGTATGTAGAACAAAAGTTTTTTCACGGGTCTGTCGGAGCGGTACCCTGCCATGAATAAGGCCATGGCCGTAATCACAAAACAGGCCAGCGCACTGTCTACCACGAGCCAGTGGGCCACCCGGAAATATTCGCCGCATGTGGCAAGGATGAAACCCGACAGAAAGCCCACCCTCGGGCCGAACAGCATGGATGCCAGAAAGAACAGGGCAACAACGCCCCCGAACGCGAACAGGGCGGATGGAATTCTTGCCACCTTGTCCGACGCGCCTCCGAACAGCTTAAAGATCACGGCCAGCGATGCGTAGTAGAGCGGTGGTTCCTCCAAAAAAGGTTTCCTGTTCAACGTCGGGACCGCCCAGTCTCCCGAGATCGCCATTTCCCTGCCGATTTCCGCGACCCTGGGCTCATCTGCCGTCCAGAGCCCGTGATTAGAAAGACCGATGGCAAAGAGGGGTAGAATTATGACTACCAGCAGAACAAGAGAGTGTACTATCGGTCCATTTAGTCTATCTGGTCTATCTGGTCCGTTCATCTGCCATCCGTATCTCTGCCTTGCGTCACGCGTATAAAAAAACGCCGCAGGGCGGAGCACTGTTTCTTCCGCACGCCGGGATGCTTCCTTCCAGGATGCTTCACTATCGCTAGCGCTATTCACCGGAGTGACGGCTAAAATGCAATTTTTTCACAGGTTCTACCCGGGCAGAGCAATTATACCAAGTTATGTAGAAAATAAACAAAATGGACGGAGCAGACTAGATAGACTAAATGACGAGACAGACCAGGACACAGCCTTGTCAGATGGGTTCTTTTCCTTCCAGTACCCGGTGTATCACTTCCACCATTTCCTTCCTGGCGAGGGGCTTCATCACAAGTTCCCGGATACCCTTCGCCCTGGCCGTTTCTTCAGAGACGAGGTCACTATATCCGGTGCAGAGAATGATCGGAATGTCGGGCCGTATCTGCAAGAATTTTTCAGACAGGGCCACACCCGTCATTTTGGGCATGGTCTGGTCGGTGATGACCAGGTCGACTTCGCCAGGATGCTCCGCAAAATCCCGGAGCGCCTGGGCGCTATCCGTTTGCACGACGACGTTGTATCCGAGCCGTTCCAACATAGACCGCCCCATCTCGGCAAGGATCTCTTCGTCGTCTATGAACAGGATTCTCTGGTTACCCCGCGGGACGGGTCCGGAGGCTTCCTCTTGAGTGGAGTCGGCTGTGTCGGCCTTTGGAAGGAAAACCCTGAAAACGGAACCTTTGTCAGGTTCGCTCAAGACCATGATACTGCCTTTGTGGCTTTTCACTATACCGTAAACCACCGAAAGCCCGAGGCCGGATGCCTGTTCACGCGGTTTTGTCGTGAAGAAGGGCTCAAATATGCGCGCTTTGACCGCTTCGCTCATGCCCACTCCGGTGTCCCTTACCGAGATCACCACATAGGCTCCCAGGGGTGTGTCTGCGTCGGGCAGAGGATCACCCGGACCCATGGTGACGCGCCCGAGCGAAATCTCAAGTTTTCCTCCGGTTTCGCGCATCGCATACGCCGCGTTCGTGCACAGGTTCATCAGCACCTGCTGAATCTGCGACGGGTCTGCGTAGGCCGCACCTTCGTCAGCTTCCAGGTTAAGGCTCATGCTGATGCTCGTCGGTAGCGACGCCCTGAGCAGCCTGAACGTCTCCCTGATGAGCGGACTCAGGGCCACCACTCTGTATTCCGCTTTAGATTTGCGGCTGAAGGTAAGGATCTGCCTTACGAGCTCCCTTCCTCTCAGGCCGGCTTTAAGTACCTGCTCCATCTTCTGTTGCACGTGCCTCTTATCTGAGACGTCGTCTATTACCATCTCGGTAAAACCAATAATGGCTGCGAGGATGTTGTTGAAATCATGGGCGATGCCGCCGGCTAACGTTCCTATAGCCTCCATCTTCTGGGACTCTCTGAGTTGCTGCTCGACAAGCTGCCGCTCCTGCGTCTCCGCTCGTAAAACCTCGTAGGCAGTGCTCAACTGGACTGTCCGCTCCTGTACCTTTAGTTCCAGTCCATCACGGGCTTCACGGAGGGCTTCCTCCATTTGCTTCCGCTCTGTTACGTCGCTGCCGACACCGACCATGCGCACCGGCTTACCATTCTCGTCGCAGAAGACCCGCCCCTTCGCCGTCAGCCAGTGTATCGTGCCGTCAGGCCAGACGACTCTAACCTCGCTATCGTATTCTTGTTTTTGTTCAAGAGCCTTCATGTCCCCGCTGCACAGGCGATCCCGGTCATCGGGATGCACCATTTCGAGGACCCGATCATAGGCCATCTCGGCGTCCGGCTCAAGACCAAAAAGCGTCTTAGCCCTCTCCGACCACTCAACAACGCCTGTTAAGAGATTCCAGTCCCACACGGCCTGCCGGGATGCTTCCAACGCCAGCTTTAACCTTTCCTCACTTTTTACAAGTGCCAGTTCCATCTGCTTGTGTTCGGTGATATCGATTATGGCAGATCTACACTCGACGATGGTCCCATTGGCGTCCCGCACGGGTGCGCTGGCCATTGAAGCATAGAAGGTGGTCCCGTCCCTCCTCTCGAGCTCCAACTCATCGACGCGGTTTTCGCCGTTTTCAAAAACGCCCCTCACGTGGAGGCGGAACGCGTCCGCATATGGGGCGGTCACAAGAGCTCCAAACGGCTTGGTAACCAGATAGCTTACTTCGTGGCTGAGCAGGCCGGCAGCGGTAAGGTTGGTCTGTTTAACTAACCCGTCCCGGTCAAAGGTGAGATAGCCCACAGGGGCAAAATCGTAAAGGTCAACATACCTTGCCTGGGCCTCGCGGATCGTTTTATCCGCTACACGGAGTGCTTCATGCTCCAGTTTTAATTCGATCTGATAGGCGTCAAAATCGTCAGCAACCAGAACGTCATCCGGCAATAGCGCCGCAGGCTCTTCTGCGAGAAGCTTGCGGACTCGCTCAACAAGCGGGTCCCTCTTTTGCCTCTGTCTCTCTTTGTTGCTTGTCCGGCTATCGAGGGATACTGGCTTCTCCTTCTTCACCTTGCTCCCATCCCACCTGCGCCGCTATCGGACTGCCTGCCACTCAGATGACAGGAAGGCATGAAGACTTTACGAGACATTCTGCCGCCTCATGTTAAAACATAAGACCACTGCGCTGCTCTGTAAATGGGAAGTGAGAAAATGGCTTGAGGGGAGAAAGGATTTAACGTTCAACCAAATAGCCCGGGGCAGCCTGTCTTGTGGTAGAATGGATGTACAATTCCGGCAGCCAAGGCCGGAATTTCTACAGATGGAAGGAGGCTTTCTCATGTCAGCTCGGCTAAGAGCGTGCATCGTGCTTGCAAGCCTTTTGGTCGTTGTCATGGCAATATCGTCCGCGGGCCAGACCGGGCCGCTTCAAGCCGTGTACGACCTGGATTGGCAGCTGCGCTATTACCTGAAAGATAACATACTTTATAACCTGGACTGGCAGATCCAGTATTACATCAGGGACGATTCGGTCTTTGACAAGAGATGGATAAAGAGGTACTACCTGAAAGATAACGCCCTCTACGACTGGGATTGGCATCGCCGGTATTATATCAAGGAATTTAAGACCCCGGATCAGCCTGAGAAATAGATATCGGCTCTGTCTGCAGATCTCAGTCGTCGACAATATTGCTGCGAGGGGTTATTTCTTGCACCACCCGGAAGAATGCCGTTCGCAGCGGGATCCGTCAATCCACGTGGCACCTGCCAAATTGGTGAACAAGAGGTTACTTCCTGACAGTTTCGCGCGGAATAAATTTGCGTTGGCCAGGCTCGCACTTGTCATGATTGCGCTCGACAAGTTTGCGCCCGCTAAATTCGCGCCGGGCAGCCACGCACCCGTCAGGTTTGCACCCCTCAGGTTTGCACCGGACAGGTCTGCACCGGACAGGACCCAGTGCATCAGCAACGCGCCGGACAGGTCACAGTCCGCACAGTTTTTAGTTGTTTTCAGCTTCTGAAGGTCTGTCTCATTATAAGCGGACAACGTGCCGGCAGCGACGAAGAAAACGATGGACGCTACAACAACGAGGGCGGTTATTCTCATAGTACACCTCCGCATTTGGTAAAACTCAAACGGCGAGAGAGACAGGTAGCTCTCAGTTCAGCTGCACGTCGCAAATCCCTCTACCCTCCACCCGACACGGCATCTTCAACATCCTGAGGGCGATGTAGCAGAGCGTGCATCCCATTGTCCTGTTGATCATGCGGCCAAGGTATTCTTCAGCAATCTTCCCGCACCGCATCAGGCTACAGGCCTGCCGCACGTCTCTTTCATCAAAACTTATGTGGAGGTTTCCTTCCCTCACAATCGGCACTTTTCTCACGGCCGCTCTCATCCGTACTTACATTAAATCCTATAACTATTTTGAGAAAACGCAAGTACTTTGTTACCTTACTTATCGAGAAGGTCCCCATCCTCCAGGAACACCCTGTCTCAACGAATGCATGGCCTGGTCGAAGATCGGAAGGCACGCGGATACCACCCTGCACATGTTGTCAAACATTGCTCCGTAGGCCCGTCCAATAGGCGATTCAGGATTATTTACCTGCACAAGGGCAGGAAGAACTCCCCGATATACCCCCGCGTTCATGTTTGCCCCCTTGGTCGGAAATAGGTACGACGATGGTCTATTTGCACTCCGAAGATTACAAGAAACATGCCAATGTTGCCCATCTTCGGTTACTTTTCCCTGAATGCTGAGGCCAGGCAAGGACTTACGCGAGCAAATGAAGCGGAGAAGCAGACGTCGAGAACCAAATTCTGCTCTGAATCACAGGATTCTGTCCTGCGGCACAAGACTTCTTTTCATAACATCTCTCCCGCTTTCGTAACATGTCTCTTCAATGCGTGAACGGTACCTCTGATGTCGATTATAACTTATAGTATCATACTATATTTTATAATATCTTTTAATACCAATAAGTATCAATGACTAATCAGCATTTCGTCGACGATTTCCTAGCTATCGTGTTCAATGTTGATAGTATGATATTGTGTGATATCTTTAGATACTTGATGGTTGTTTGAGATTGGTGACGGTCTGCTGCTTCTTCCTTAGTTAGTCTGTTAAATGGGCCTTAGACTATTTTCTCTGTAATTACGAAGGCATGCGCAACATACTATATAAACTTCATGATGGTTTGCTTTGCATCTAGGTCTCATCCTTAGGGCGAGCCCTCTTAAGCCCTTCGATAAACGCCTCTAGCTCCTGCTCGGAGAAGAGCGTCCTCTTTCCTAACTTTATAGGCTTGAGTATGCCCGCCGCAATGATGCGGTAGAGGTTCCCGCGGGATATGTGCAGCAATTGGGCTGTCTCGCTGACGCTGTAAAGCTTGTCCATGCTTATAGTATATAGCCGAATGTCTGTTATTGTCAATTATCATACAAAGAAATATCTTGACATAGTAATATACCATAATATACAGTAAATTACAGTTCGCACCAAGGTTCATCTGCTGTGTCTTTTGCAGTACTCGACAACCCTTCTGTGGGAAGGAGGTGGCAATGACAGCGTACTGGTATCTAGTACTGATCATAGTTGTCTTTAGTTTCGGTTTCATTTCAGGCGCATCGTGGGCGACGGGGAAGAGAGGGGTAATTCGAAACACGGAGACCAAATTGGAGGAATAATGTACCCGGGGAAGAAACGTATCCTATTTGCAGATGATGATCTCGCGTTTGGGGGTATAACGAAGTTGTCACTGGAACACTCCGGGTATGAGGTAAGCGCTGTTCACAGCGGATACGAAGCGTTGCGAGTCTTTTCGACGAGCCCGCGCTCCTTCGACCTCGTCATACTCGACCAGGAGATGCCTGACCTCAAGGGAACAGAAGTTGCGGAAAAACTAACCAGTCTTCGGCCGGGCATGCCTATTCTGCTATACACAGGTTGCCAGGATGGCGATCTGGGGGGCATGGCACAGGTTGCCGGTATCAGGGAGGTTGCCACCAAGTCTCTAAGTACGGAGGAACTGCTGGATCTGATCGGCAGGACCGTGGCTATTTCTTCTGCTCCGCCTCCTTAGGTGTCTTCAACTCAGCGATCCACTTGCCGTTAGCTCTATGCGCCTTCCGGGAACCTCTGGTATCTCGGCTCCGGCTTGACGGGGTCTCCTGTAAGGCCAGTCCTCACTTCAGCACTACTCCGTACTGCCGAAGAGCTTCAACCAGCCCGTGGAAGACCAGCCCCATGCCCATGGCGGACACGAAGAAGCCGACGATGCGGGTTACAGCGTCTATCCCCAAGGGACCGATTCGGCCTATAATTCTTTCCGCGTAAGCCAGCGTCAGATAGGTGATGAACATTGTTGTCAAAATGGCTGCACAGATGGCTCCCATAGAGTTAATTCCAGATTCGGACAGTTTCACCGTCGAAGACATGCCGATGACCGTGGCCAGCACTCCCGGACCGAACATGAGCGGCATGGCGAGGGGCACAAAGGCCACATCGCCACCTTTCTGGGCCGAGCGACTATCGGCGCCCGAAACCGATCCGCCAGGGGACGGCAGAAAAAGATTGAAGCCGATCCGGATGAGAATGATGCCCCCGACCATACGGACCATGCTGAGAGGCACCCCAAAAATCCGCAGCACGAAGTTACCGAACAGCAGGAAGAAAAACATCATGATGGCGGCGTAAAGACAGGATCGGAAGGCGACCCGGCGGTGTGCCTGCTCGTCCTGGCTTTCCAGGAGCGTGAGGAAGACCGGGAGAGACTCCAGGGGGTTGATAACCGCCAAAAGCGTCGTGAAAGTCCCGATAAACAGGGTCAGTTCCTGGCTCATTGAACCTCCTCCCGGACCGTTGGAAATGGGTCAACCTGGGGGACCACCGCTAATGGCCCTCTGTTCAACCACGCAGGAGAGTCCGCGTCCGGCCCGTGCAGGCGTGAAACAGCCGTTGTCAGAGACGCATGTCGCTTTGCCCGTATCACCGGACCGCCAGCGGTTGATGAGACCGGGCTCCCGGATCAAGGGGCGACTGAGGGCAATGTAGTCTGCTATGCCATCCTTCACGAGCTTCTCGGCCACGCCGTAGGAGCGTATACCTCCCACAAGCATGAGCGGAACGTGCACCTTCTCTTTGTACCTGCGCGCGGCTTCCCGGTAATAGACCTCATCTTCCTCACTCTCAATTCGACCAGGGCGAGAAGAAATGTACCGAGAAGAGAGGGCGCTCCCCCCGCTCAACTCTATGGCGTCAATGCCTGCTTTTTCGAGCATAACGGCCGCCGCGAGCATATCATCCACGGAGAAGCCGCCGTCAATGAAGTCTTCGGAGTTCATTTTGATCAGCACAGCATAATCAGGACCGACCGCATCCCGTACCCTGCGAAGCACGTCAAGGACGATGCGTGCCCTGTTCTCGACGCCTCCGCCATAGGCATCCTTTCTTTTATTATGGAAAGGGGAGAGAAACTGGCTCAGGAGGAAGCCGTGAGCTGCATGGATCTGGATGCCGTCGAAGCCGGCTTTTGCTGCCCTGACCGCTGCCCGTGCGAAAGCTTCACCGACCTTAAGAATCTCATCTTCTGTCATGGCCCGGCAGAGTGGACCTGTCTCGCCTTCCATCACCGAAGGCCCAAACGGTTCCAGTCCTGTTAATCTAAAACCTGCGCGGCAGCCCGCGTGGGCTATTTGGAGGACAACCTTACCGCCGGCTCCATGCACCGCATCGACCATCGCGGCCAGCCCCCCGATCGCTGTGTCACTGTGGACACCGAGCTGCCAAGGGCTTGCCTGTCCCTCTTTGCTCACGTAAGCATGACCGGTGATAATGAGGCCGACGCCGCCCTTCGCAAGCTGCACGGAGAGATCAATCAGCCTATCCGTCACGGACCCGTCATTCGTGGCCAGGCCTTCCCAGGTGGCGGACCGGACAAAGCGGTTCTCCAGCGTCACCGCGTTGATGTTTGTGGTCTCAAAAAGTTTCGGCATATAACACCTCCGCCTTATTTCATCACATTATGTGAAAGAGTGTCCAGTCTATCAGACTACCGTGTCCCTGAGCCTGCGCTGTCCCTAATACCAATTTGCCTTCAAGTGTACACCTTCGTTGTCACTGCGTCCTTACAGGATGCTGCGCTATCGCTCTCCTCGACGTACTTCTACTACGCCCGGGTACCCGCTTGCGGGTGGGGCTCCTCGCTGCCGCCCGGGGTACCCGGCCGAAGGCTGGGTCGTCCATCTTGAATGCGAATCGGTATAGGTGCGAATGCTGATACTTCACGAACCCCTCCGCTTCCCCACATGCTTCGTCGGACCAAAAGCATTAAACCGTTCTACCGACAAGAAATAGACCGTTGGGGGATTGGCTTTAGGCTGCTTCCAGCAGATAACCAAAGAAAGGCGCGAGGAGAAACAATGAGATAGGTGGTGAAGCGTACCCTGCGGGGTAAACCTTAAGAGAATAGGGCATCATTAAACGAGCGCCAGTACGGCTCAGTACAAGGAGGGATCAAATGATATGCGGCAAATGCGGTTCTCCGTATATGGTCGATGACAGTAATAGTGACATCAAGGTGTACAAATGCTGGGTATGCGGCAACAGGCTCTATGTCAATCA
>JADGQN010000127.1 GCA_017881765.1 Syntrophobacterales bacterium
GTTTCTTTTCGGTTGTTTCTCTAGTTGCTTTTTTGCCTTTTGTTGCTGTTTGTCGGCGTTCTGCTTCTGACCCTTTTCCTTATCTTTCTTTCCCTTGTCTCCCATAATATGCCCCTTTTTACTCTATAGGAATAACAGCCATACCGCAATCAATCTTATCTCTGCAAGTACTCTTTGTCAATCAGTATTAATGGGGCCAGAGGGACGTCTCCGTCCACGCCGCCGCGGTCTAAGCCGCGGGCTTTTTGACAGGGCTGCGGGAGCTGCCATTGAAATCCCTGGAATTGACCACAGATCGCCTGCAGCCGGACTGCCTTGAAGCGATCAGGCCGTTCTCCGCCTCGACGTCCCTGGCTGTGTACACCTCGCGTGTTGCCGCGCGCGACTTCTCACCTCTGAGAGGATTGTGCCGGCTCCGGGCGTTTATCATGTTTTGTGGCCCTACTTTGCTGTATCTGGAGTCAATTCATCAATTAAATGCGGTTTCAATAACTTATCTGATGGCCTATTTTGGCGATAATCGACGCGAGGAAAAGAGGACAGGGATTGAATGAAGTGGATTGGGAGGGCAAGCGAGAAATCTCTGCGCATGGGGAGCGCGGGTAAGGAGGCATGGCACATGTTCAAGCAAAGAGTAGTGTTATGTTTAGGCCTTTTTCTTGCGTGCATGAGTGGCTTCGCATCGGGGGATGGACCGTCCGGGGAATGGAACACAACTGAAACCTTTGTGCGCAAAATTGATTTGCCGTCGCACAAAGATCGGGAATTTTCCAACCGAGGCCTGGATGGCACGGAGGAAAGATCTTATATGGGTGCGAACCCTCCGGCCGTGAGCCCTGATAGGAAGAGCGCGGCTTTTGGGGCCGGCAGAGGTGGCAAACGATTCATCGTCATCGATGGGAAAGAGCAGAAGGAATATGATGATGTCCTGCCGCAAACCCTTGCCTTCAGCCCGGATAGCAGTCGTGTAGGGTACGTTGCGGTCAGGGGCAGCCAGAGATTTGTGGTCGTCGACGGGCAAGAGGGGAAGGAATACCACACGATTATGAAGCCTGGCCCTCTCTTCAGCCCGGATAGTCGTCGGGTGGCCTATACGGCCCGTGTCGGTAATCGTTGGTTCGTTGTAGTGGACGGAAAAGAGCAGAAACAGTACGATGAGATCCTCGCAGGCACCCTTGAGTTCAGTCACGACGGCACGAGAGTCGCCTATACTGGAGAAGTGGGGAGCAAACGCATGGTGGTTGTGGACGGGGAAGAGGGAAAGGCATACGACGCTATCGCCGCATCAACGCCCGTCTTCAGCCCCGACTGCAGCCGATTCGCCTACGGGGCACGAATCGGTGATGGCTGGTTCATGGTGGTGGGCGGAAAAGAAGGAAAGCGATACCAGGCGCTTCGCGGACATCCCATTGCGCTCTTCAGCGACGACAGCAAGAGGGTTGCTTATACGGCAGAGACAGCCACAAAGCAGGTGGTCGCTGTTGTGGACGGGAAAGAGGGAAAAGGATATGATGACATTGTAGGACTAACATTCAGTCCCGGCAGCAGGCGCATCGCTTACGTGGCCCGGGAAGGTGCCAAACAGTTTGTGGTTGTCGATGACAAAGAGGAAAAAGGATACGACGCCATTGTCGGCGATAGACAAGCACTAGTTGTGTTCGATTCGGATGATAGTTTTTACTACCTGGCGCTAAAGGGTGAGGGACTCTACATTATCGAGATGAGGACGCCCGGAGCCCCACCGAAGAAAAGAATCCAGCCAGGTCGCATGTTGGGCCAGCTGACCCGGGAGGAACGATAATGGGACGAGGAGGCTCTGCCGGCAGTATCGTAGTGATAGGCATATTGCTGGCTGTGCTGACCACCGTCTGCGTGTCCAATCGACAGGAACTGGCTACCCTTTATCGTATAGCAACGGGCGATTCGAGTCAGCCCTCCCACCAAGCCCAGGGAAATAGCAACACTCTGCTTTTGGGCGACGCTGCGCAGGTGCGGGGAGAATACAACATACCGTTGAATCCCATAGGAGAACTCGATTTCATGACGAAGAGGGAGGTCTATGATCTGCGGAAAAGATGCGTTCTCCAGCATAATGGTCTCGTCAGTCAAGGCTACGAGCCATCGGAAGCTGTGTTCGGGAAGATCGAGGACAAGAAGCCCTGGTGGGGTATCCACGGGATATATGGCTTGGGATCGGGCCAAAGGAGTATCGAAGGCCCTTCCGAGGAATCTCGTTTCTTACTGAACCCCTACCTCCTCGTCGGTCTGTGTGAACAGAACGCCTTCAGAACCGGCGTGGCTCCTGACGATTATCCGCCGGTTTATCCCAAGCCTGTCTCGATAGCATGGTACGCGGACCGGTTACTCGAAATAATTACCTACGACGTCCACGACCACTTCAGCTTTCTTAACAGCATTCACGCCTATAACACCCCGCAGCACAAATTGGACCTGATTGCCTATAATGCTCGCGACCTTCGATTCAATTATCTCTACGTTGATACCGGTAAGTCGGACGGGGTCGCTTGGGCGAACGTTGAACGAAGAGCGGTCGCAATCGGGCAGTACATCCATTGCGGCGGAAGCTGCGGGTATGCGGGTGGGTGCAACAATATGAGTCCTTTCCAGCCCGAACTCGCTATAGAGCTGACAAGAATTCCCGCCAAGGCTTATATAAAACTGTGGCGAGACAACCCGAAGAGTGCCGACGGGCCTTCGGACATGGATGTCATAGTCTACATGCTATAGAAGCCGGGTCAATCGCCCGCCGCCGGAACGTATCGGATCCGAAGACTTGCTTCCTATTTTACCCCATTAACGAACGATGCAATCGCTATTTCGATAATTCGTCCGGTCGTGGTCACCTTACGGCTTGCGAAGGCCTATTTTGACTGCGATATCGTAGATCTGCTTGTATTCGTCTTCCCTCAGTTTCTTCATCTCAGCGGGAGATTTATATTCACAGATGTCTCCCATCTGATCAATCCTTGTTTTGGTCGCCTTTACTGCTTTTTCAATTGCAGGTACCAGGACTTTTTTGGCGTCCTCGGGAATCCCCGCGGGGTTCCAGAAGCCGAACCACGAGGCAGGCAGGTTCCCTTTGTATCCCAGGTCCCTGGGCGTCGGGACATCGGGGTAGCTGGACATCTTGGGGTCGATCAGGAGAATTCTCAATCTTCCTGCGTCCACATGAGGCTTGAGCTTCTGGAGTCCATCCATCGCAGCCTCCACATGACCTCCCAACACCGCGGTGACCACGGTCTCCCCGCCCTCAAAGGGCACGTGCGTAAATTTTGCGCCCGTCATCGATTGAAACACCTCTATCGCGAAGTGGGTCGATGAGCCAACACCGATCGACGTCATGCGAATCTTGCCGGGATTCTTTTTTGCATAGTCGAGAAATTCTGTGATGTTTTTCCAGGGTGCATCTGCTCTGACGCCGACCACATTTGGCAGGAAGAAATGGAATCCCAGGGGTTCCAGATCCTTGGCCGGGTCGTAGTGGACTACAGCCGGATTGGTAATGGGGGCGTAGATGGTTGGTGACGCCCCGCCATAGAAAAGAGTATACCCGTCTTTCTTCGATCTGACCGCGGCATCCGCACCCAGGACAGTCCCTGCTCCGGGCTTATTTTGAACGATAATCTTTTGGCCGAGGAGCTTCTCCAATTCGTCCCCCGCCATTCTGAGGGTGATATCTGCAACGGAGCCGGCGGGATGCGGAAGAATAACCTGGATGGGATGGTCGGGGTACCCCGCGGCAAGACAAGTGGTCGGCGCAAGCATAGAGCACCCGAGCATCAGTAGAAGAGCAAAAACGAAAAAATGTGTCATCCGCATGCTTTTGTTACCTCCTTAAACTCTGTTGTGAACACCTGGTCTATTGTCGCGCACCTGTCCCGAAGGACAGCTCAAATACCAGGGCCGTACGGGTCGGTACGCCCCTTCTGAAAGTCTGCCATACTTTCCGCGGCCTGGGCAAGGATATTTCTCACAAGAATCACAGGAGAAGGAATCATACCCCACGGGCGTCCCTGCACGAATTTAGTTTTATTCACAGAAGAACGAAGATGAGATTTTTGAAAGCGAAAGCGTTTCACTTAAAGGTCACCTTGGGTGGTTTTCGTTCCGGGAGGCGGTAATGCTTTACCTTGGGATACCCCAGCATTATTGCATAGTGATGCGGGTGTTCTTTTGGTATACCCAAGGCCTCCTTGATAGGCGGCGAAGCGAGCAAGGCTCCCTGAAGCAATCCGGCCCAACAGGTCCCCAGGCCCATCGTTGGAGCCAGCAGGTCGAGATAGGAGAGTGCCAGAGTCAAATCGACCATGCCGTTTACCGCTTCCATAGGAGCCGAGGCCACAAGTAGCACCGGGGCACTCCTGAGCACCGAATCGTTGCCGGCATCCCAGGCAGTAACGACTCTCGACAGATACGGGCGCGCTGCTGCGAGGCGAGGATTATCCTGCAGGAGCCGACGGAGCCACTCTGCCGTCAGGCCGGCCATTTTGTGGATCTCGGACCTGTCGCTTAAAACCAGCCATTCCACTAACTGGGTGTTACCGCCTGTAGGGGCGTAGCGAGCGACCTCGATGAGCCGCTGGATCTTCTCCTTTTCGACGGGTTTGTCCTGGTAGAGGCGAATTGAGCGCCGGGAGCGCAGGAACTGGACCGCCTGTCGTTCGTTGATCATGAGTTCCTTTCTTATCCGTGGAGAGTTCTCGATGGATACTCTCTCATGGCTCAGGGCACCGTGGGGACAGACCGCCACGCAATGACCGCAGACCAGGCACATACCCTCGCCACCAGGAACTATATCCGGATAGCCGGCAGGAGCCGGGAGCTGGATGATGGTCGCCGGACACTCCCGCGCGCAGATCCCATCTTTCTTGCACTTCTTTTCATCGATCTTTAAAAGCCCCATGTGGAGTACCTCGCCCACGATTTCTGTAATTTATACTTTCGAGTTGCAAGATCATATGGTGACCAGGCTTCTTTGTCAATGACAAGGACAGAACGTGACAAGGAGAGAACGCCGGAGATAGCTCCCCGAGTCTGAGCCGCTATGTTACGAAGGGGTGAACGGGTGTTTGTCTCGTCGGACGGCGGGAAAGGGGATATCCGTCATTTACCTGATAGGCAATTGAAATATTGAAGGACGAGTGAGCTAGCGTAGAGAGCCGGGGCTAGATTGTGACACGCACGAATCTATGTTACGTGCAGCAATGAGTAATCATCACCCAAGGAAAAACGACAGGCACATGCTTTTTTGCCATGCCGCTGCCGTCGACTATGCCCTTCTTACGTCCTGAACTTCCTTCTTAGCCCCGCCAATCCAACGATGCCAAGGCCCAGAAGGGTCACTACCACGGGCTCCGGTACGCTGACAACAAGTTGAGATGCAGCCATCACGAAACCATTGTCCGTGGCGCCAGTACTGCCACTGCTCACATTGGGCGCACCTTGAGCATTGGAATTGATAGTAGTACCGCCACCATTGCCGTTGCTCTGAGAAAAGTCCGCGCGTCCATCTCCACCGTGTCCTTCGCCTCCCAGACCGTACGCAGCATCGACCGTGAGAAACATAAAGAGTGCGACAACCAATAGTACCATTGACTTCATCTGTTCCCTCCCGTACCCCGGCCTTGTCTGTTCTGCCGTTATGTTAATGAATGGCGCGGACCGCCTCGTGGTTCACATGAACCGGACGATCGTTAATTACGCCATTGCCAGAAGCATGCCAATATGTCGTGCATCCAGGCGATCTATCGTATATGCTCTGTTTACAAGGATCCTGGGCTATTCCAGGGGAGCTTAGAGGTCTTCCGGACAGCCAATTTTATCCCTTGTTACAGGACGCGGTCTTGGAAACAGGACCGGTGGAGGCCAGGTCGGAGACGTCTGTACTCCCTAACGATTCCAATTAGTTAGAGCTATCACATTTCTCGAGTACGCACTGCGCCGTCGCTTCTTCCGCGGCTCCGGCAGGAACATGTATCACGAGGGGACGCGCGAGTTGAACAGGCGCTTGTCTCCCCCCATTGCCGCACCTGCACGAGATGAATCCATTGACACGTCGGCGTTTCGCTGATATATAAGCCCTGTGGGTTGCAACCCGTGGGGCTGGGAGCCCTACGGGTGAAGGGCGTCCAGGCTTTGTATATACTATTGCCAGGAGCTGTGTTCCCACGCGGCTATCAGCGTGCGATGGCGCATTCGAGGCAGACCCGTAGTAAGATCCCTGATGGGAGGCAGATGAGATGAATCTTTCGGACATGAGGTTGCCCAGAGAGTTGGAAGCTGATGACACCGCCGGGACCATCCGTCAAATCCTGATGACCCGTACCGTTCAACTCTGGTCCGGCAGCGATCTTTCCGTCCCCGTGATCACTATGGGTGATCCTCTGAAAAAGGTGCTCCGGAGGGCCTACATTAACGGTCACGTTCGGTGCGGATTGGAGGCAATCTCCGACAGGCTGGAAAAGGAACGACGGGGGATTGCCCACCTTCGGGAAGGCAGGGGTCTGCCCACCGGTGACAGGGTTTCCAGGCTGCTCCTCATTTCCAGCGATGGCGCCCAACGTTTTTACCGGCACATTGAACACCTCCTGCAACTCCATGCCCCCAGAGTCCTCGGCTGTATGCTCAACATGGACGGCAACGCGCTGGGCAGTGTGATTACGGGCACGGAGAGACAGATCAAAGTCATCATGGCGGAACACAAGGAGGCTGTTTCTGAACTGCTGCGCGCACTCCTTGAAGGCCGGGGTGAAGCCCCTTCAGCAAAGTGAATTTGAAAAGGAATTGGAGAGTCAAAACAGTTCGGGAGAAACTCACGTGGACGGTACAAAACGGTCTGATATAAAACCGGGAATCAGAGTCTTGATTGTTCTGAAGAAGGATCAACGCACAGGAAAACTCACGGAAGGCGTGGTAAAGGATATCCTGACCAACTCTCCTCAGCACCCCCATGGAATAAAAGTACGCTTGGAGAGTGGAGAAGTGGGGAGGGTGAAGGGGGCGGGATCCCAGTGAAACTCGGGATGGAGAAGGGGGCGTGGTCGACGCCCCCTTCTCGAAGTTACCCCGAACTCGCTAACGAACGTGGTCTTTCGACCGCGAGCTTCGCTCGATTACAGCTTAAAGAGAAGATCCGTATAATTCGGTACGGGCCACATATCCCTGGGAACGAGCATTTCCAGGGCGTCGATGTCCGCGCGCAAGGCTTGCATTGCCGTGACAACATTGTCCCGGTAGCTTTCAGCCTTCTTGACCGTATCCGCGATTGCCTGCGCCTTCGCGGCCGCTCCTTCAAGCTTCGCCAGAGTTTTATAGGAAGACGCGAGCAGAGAACCCAGCTTCTTCACGAGATCCACCTGGACCGGAGCCGAAACCGATACGGACTTGAAACTGTCGATGGAGTCGGCCAGGAAGGTTGCGTATTCGATCGCAGCGGGTAAGAATTGTTTCTTGACCATATCGATTGCCGTCAGCGCTTCGATATTGATCTGTTTCGCGTAATGCTCGACATAAATATCGTAACGCGAATGCAGCTCCTTATGCGACAAGACTTCATATTTTTGAAAGAGCTTAAGGGCTTTGTCCGTAACGAATGCCTTTAATGCGTCAACGGAGTTTCCTACGTTGGGCAGACCCCGCTTTTCCGCCTCTTTCATCCATTCTTCCGAATAGTTATTCCCGTTAAAGATAACCCGGCTATGCTTCTTGTAGGTTTCTCTGATAATGGCCGCCGCCTCGGCGTTCTTGTCTTTGGCTTTTTCCAGACGGGTAGCGATTTCGTCAAGGGCTTCGGCAGCGATCGTATTCAGGGCGACATTCGGCCCTGCGATTGATTGTGCCGAGCCGACCGTCCTGAATTCGAACTTGTTACCGGTGAACGCGAAGGGAGAGGTCCTGTTGCGGTCGGTATTGTCCTTGGGGATATCGGGCAGTGTATCCACGCCGACGTTGACAAACTGTTTGCCCCTTGCGGAAACCTTCTGGCCTTTTGAAATCTTTTCCAGAATCTCCGTTAAGTCCTCGCCCATAAAGATGGAGATGATAGCCGGGGGTGCCTCGTTGGCGCCCAGACGGTGATCGTTTCCGGCGTGCGCGCAGGTAGCACGCAGGATATCGGCATGGGTGTCGACGGCTTTGAGCAATGCGCTTACGAATAAAAGAAATTGAACATTTTCACCGGGTGTGTTGCCGGGTTCCAGTAAATTGATGCCGTCATCCGTCGAGAGAGACCAGTTGTTGTGCTTGCCGGAACCGTTAATGCCGGCATAGGGCTTTTCATGGAGCAGACAGACCAGGTCATGGCGGAAGGCGACCTTCTGCATGGTCTCCATGACAAGCTGATTGTGGTCGGTAGCGATGTTCGTCGTGGCAAAAATGGGGGCCATCTCGTATTGCGCCGGCGCTACCTCATTGTGCTGGGTTTTGGACATGATGCCCATCTTCCATAGCTCGGTGTTGAGGTCCTGCATGTAATCGGAAACCCTGTCTTTAATTGCGCCGAAGTATTGGTCCTCGAGCTCCTGGCCCTTGGGCGCGGGTGCACCGAACATCGTTCGTCCCGTGAGCATCAAATCGATCCGCTCCAGATAGAGTTCTTTGTCGACCAGAAAATATTCCTGTTCAGGGCCTACCGTCGCCGTTACTTTCATGGAGGTTGCATTTTTCAGCGCTCTCAACACCCGCAGGGCCTGTTTGGACACGGCTGACATGGACCGCAGCAGGGGTGTTTTTTTGTCGAGGGCTTCGCCATTATAGGAGTAGAAGGCAGTCGGAATCGTAAAGGTAACGTTGCCATTTTCATCTGTTTTCAGGAATGCGGGCGAGGTGCAATCCCAGGCTGTATACCCTCTCGCTTCGAATGTAGCGCGCAAGCCGCCGCTTGGAAAGGACGATGCGTCCGGTTCGCCCTGGATCAGTTGCTTGCCGGAAAACTCCAGAATCACGCTGCCGTCGCCGGCCGGGGATATGAAGGAGTCGTGCTTTTCGGCGGTTATCCCGGTCAGGGGCTGGAACCAATGGGTATAGTGGGTCGCTCCTTTCTCAATGGCCCAATCCTTCATGGCATTTGCGACCACGTCGGCAACATCGGGGCGTAATGGCGTGCCTTTTTCAATCGTTTCCTTCAGCGCCTTGTAAATCTCTTTCGGCAACCGCTCTTTCATGACCTTATCGTTGAAAACGTTTGAACCAAAAACTTCTGTAAGCTCCATGATTCCCTCCTCTTTATCTAAATTTCGGATCTGACAATGCTGACTTACTATGGCTTTTGCTGCTCTTCTTCATAGGCTCGGACCGAAAGAAGGGTCTTTCTACTATTTTAATACTCTCCATTTGCGTTTGAAAGGCCCGTTAAGTCGACGTTGACTTTATGTGAACTTCTTCGTTCGGTAACCCTGAAAATCCAACGAGGACGTTGAGGGAGGAAGCACGTCAATGTGCAACATAGTATAGTGCATCGAAATAAGATTTACAAGTGCGAATTGCTGGCGAATTGCCGGCGTTCCGTTGCGGCAAAACAGTTATCATAGGCATTACAAGGAGAAGGAATGGAGATGTTTCATTTCAGGTTATATTTTGTTTTGGCCTCGGCAACTATTTTTCCGGTGATCGGCGCTGAAACATGGTGAGGAACCCCTTTGCTTCTTACCTCGGCCGACCAGTTACAACCCGTGCCGTCAGGTTCTGACCGCTGAACAGAAATGAAACTGCACTTTTTTAACGCCGCGTGTTTGTAGAGCTCTGAATTCAATATGTCCAGCAATTCATCTTCCGTAACCTCTTGCCTTATTTTCATATATACCTCCTCTTGGAAGAACCGGTTTTGTCAAAGCCCGAGAACTATTTTTACCGCCCGCTCGCTTGATAAAATATGATGCGCATGGACACAAACCTAACGTTTGACGCTGCTAATTAGAGAAAACCCTTCCCTGACGTTGCCCTGCATATCCTTTACCGTGAAGGAGAAACCGTCGCTTTTTCTGGTTGCCACAATATAGCCGGGGTCTCCGTTCTGCAGAGGGAAGAGAGGCACTGCCCGGACTGCAGGCGCAATAACGTACAGAATACCATCCCTTGTGGCCCGGTTGTATATATGATCGTGACCCGAGACGACGAGAGAAACGCCGTTCTTGACGAATAACCGGTGAAGGGCATCCCTGGCCTCCGTATGACGGTCGAGGCCATGAAGGAATACCACGGGATAGAGCGGCTCGTGGAGGAACACAAACTTGTGCCGAAGCGGCCGCTGTAGCTCCGTCTCCAGCCACACAAGCTGCTTCTTCGCCACCATGCCCTCCTCATCTGGAAGCTCTGTGTTTAAGAGAATAAACAGGGTGTCTCCAGTGGAGAAAGAATAGTACGGCCTGGCAAAGAGTTTCAGGTAGACCGCGAGCGACCTTTTGCCGTGGATGTCGTGGTTCCCTGGCGCAAGGTGCACTGTTTTTGCGGGCCCGGTGATCTCAAAGAACCTCGCCCACTGGCTCGAACTCCCCGGGCTGTCTATGGCGTCACCCGCGTGGATGATCACCTGTATCTTCTCCTCCTCGATTCTCTGAATGAGGGCAGGGTAAAGAGAATCGCTTGCCCCTAAATGGGTGTCGCTGACGATGGCAAAGGGTGCCTGCTGCGCCCGGGCAT